>NZ_PCOH01000024.1:0-80241 GCF_002976445.1 Bacillus sp. MYb56 | reverse complement strand
ACCAGAACCGTTGCCACCAGAACCGTTGCCACCAGAACCGTTGCCACCAGAACCACTGCCACCAGAACCACTGCCACCAGAACCGTTGCCACCAGAACCGTTGCCACCAGAACCGTTGCCACCAGAACCATTGCCACCAGAGCCATTGTCACCAGAACCACTGCCACCAGAACCGTTGCCACCAGAGCCGTTACCGCCAGAACCACTGCCACCAGAGCCACTGCCACCAGAGCCATTGCCACCAGAACCACTGCCACCAGAGCCACTGCCGTCAGAACCGTTGCCACCAGAACCACTGCCACCAGAACCGTTGCCACCAGAACCGTTGCTACCAGAACCATTGCCGTCAGAACCGTTGCCACCAGAGCCATTGCCACCAGAACCACTGCCACCAGAGCCATTGCCACCAGAACCACTGCCACCAGAACCACTGCCACCAGAACCACTGCCACCAGAACCATTGCCGCCAGAACCGTTGCCGCCAGAACCATTGCCGCCAGAACCGTTGCCGCCAGAACCGTTGCCGTCAGAACCACTGCCGCCAGAACCACTGCCACCAGAACCATTGCCGCCAGAACCGTTGCCATCAGAACCACTGTCGTCCTGAGAACCATTGTTTCCTGGAGGTTTATTATTATCTTTTGAATTACCTTCTGCTAAAGTATCGTTATTTTGTACAATAGCGTTTGTGATTGGATGGAAGTTTTCAGTTGCAGCATTACCAATATTTAAGCCGCTAAAAAAGGATAAAGAAAGTGTTGATGCTAAAATGAAGATTTTTGTCATTGTTTTCCTCCTGAAGAAAAAATTATTGTTCCATCTAAAATACACCCCTTTGTAATATTTCATAGGAAAAAGAGTTTTATGCAAAAAAACTATATATAGAAAAAGGGAGGGCACTGAACAAGTCCACTTCATAAGAAAAAGGAGGTGTATTTCTAAAGGGAGAAAAGAGTTAATGTGAATATAGTAGAGTGATGGAGAATTTACACTCATAATAGTAGAGGAAGTGGTAACGGATGAAAGAGTATATTGCATTTGATATTGGTGGTACGCAAATTAAATATGGAATTGTTTCAGAAATAGGGGTAGTACTAATACATAAAAAGGTCCCAACAGAAATTCACTTGGGCGGGGAACAAATTGTTCAAAAGCTTATATATTTATCAAAAAAGTTAATGACTGAACATACTATTTCCGGAATTGGTATTAGTACAGCGGGAATTGTTGATATTGATAAAGGAGTTATAACGGGAGGTGTGGATCATATTCCGCGTTATGCTAATATTTCTATTGTTGAGAGACTACAAGAAGTATTAAAAGTTCCTGTATCTATTGAAAATGATGTTAATTGTGCGGCCTTAGGCGAGAAATGGAAAGGTACAGGGAGGGGAGAAAGCGATTTTATTATGCTTACGCTTGGAACGGGCATTGGTGGAGCAATTGTTATAAATGGGGAGTTATACCGTGGACATTCGTTTGGCGCTGGGGAATGGGGGAACATGTTAATAGAAGGGAATACTTTTGAGGAGGTTGCCTCAATTTCGGGATTAATTCATCTCGTACGAAGATATAAAGGTGAAAAGGAGTGGGATGGTAAAACAATTTTCGAATTATATGATAAGGGTGATAGCAGTGTTATTCAAGCCGTGAAGATTTTCTTTAAACATTTGGCGATTGGAATTAGTAACCTTGCTTATATTTTTAATCCGAAAATGATTATTATTGGTGGGGGAATTACTGAAAGAGGAGATGATTTTTTAAATGAAGTGAAGGAAGAGATAGGAACATACTTAAATCAAGATATTTATAGTAATTGTGAGATTAAACTTGCGCAAAGCGGCAATTGTGCAGGAATGATTGGTTCGATTTACCACTTATTACATCAGTATAAATAAATATAGTATCTGTTTTCATATAATTGAGAATTTATCCTTTTTCTCATTAGATAAATAATGCTACAATATAAGAGGAGAATACAATGTTTTCCGATTTGGAAAATGCTTTGTAGAAAGGAAGAAACTTCATGCCTATTATTTTAGAAAAAGGACAAAAGATTGATTTAACAAAAGGACAACCGAGAGTAGCGAAACTGCAGGTTGGCTTAGGCTGGGATCCAATTGGGCAATCAGGTGGGTTTCTGTCTTCTTTATTTGGAAGTAAACCAAGTGTAGATTGTGATGCATCTGTTGTTATGTTAGAAGGGGATCGTTTTTTAAACAAAAATGATCTAGTTTACTTCGGCAACAAACTTTCTACTTGTGGTAGTATCATTCATTCAGGAGATAATTTAACAGGTGAAGGCGCTGGTGACGACGAAACAATTTTCGTAGAATTACATAAAGTTCCGAGCCGTATTAATCGTTTAGTATTCGTTGTAAATATTTATGACTGTGTAAATCGTCGTCAAGATTTTGGGATGATTCGCAATGCATATATTCGTATTCAAAACCCACAAACAGGTGAAGAATTAGCACGTTATAACTTGTCAGATAATTACGCTGGCAAAATGACTTTAATTGCAGGGGAAATGTATCGAGACGGAAACGAATGGAAGTTTTCAGCAGTTGGAGAAGGAACACAAGATAAAAACTTAAGTGAGATTGTATCACGTTACCAATAAGATAAACCAAGGAGGAATTGTATATGGCATCAATTTCATTGAAAAAAGGACAAAAGGTAGACTTAACAAAAACAAATCCAGGTCTTTCGAAAGTTCTTGTAGGACTTGGTTGGGATACGAATCGTTATGACGGACAAAGCGATTTCGATTTAGATGTTAGTATCTTCTTAGTAGGTGCTAACGGTAAAGTTTCAGGAGCAGAGGATTTCGTCTTCTATAATAATCCAAAAGGTGCGAATGGTGCTGTAGAGCATTTAGGAGATAACCGTACAGGTGCAGGTGAAGGCGACGATGAAACAATTAAAATAGACTTAAAAAATGTTCCTGCACATATCGAGCGTATTTGCTTCACAATCACAATTTATGATGGAGAAGGCCGTAGCCAAAACTTCGGACAAGTTTCTAACTCTTTCGTACGCATTATGGATGAAGAAAAGAATGCAGAATTAATTCGTTACGATTTAGGAGAAGATTTCTCTATTGAAACTGCAGTAGTAGTAAGTGAATTATACCGTCACGCAGGTGAATGGAAATTCAATGCAATCGGAAGTGGATTCCAAGGTGGATTAGGTTCTCTATGTAATAACTTTGGTTTAGATGTAGAGTAATAGATTTATATATCCATCGGTGAAACGCGTATTTACTGATGGATATATTTTTTGAAATTAAAATATAGAGGTGAAAATATATGGTTATTCAATTGCAAAAAGGACAGAAAATAGATTTAGCTAAAACAAGCCCAGGTTTATCAAGAGCAGTAATTGGTCTTGGATGGGATATTAAATCTTATGATGGTGGATCTGATTTCGATTTAGATGCATCTGCCTTTTTATTAGATGCGAACGGGAAATGTACGAAGGAAACTGATTTTATTTTCTATAATAATTTACAGTCTCCTTGTGAATCAGTTTTACATACAGGAGATAACCGTACAGGTGCAGGTGACGGTGATGATGAGCAACTTGTTGTCGATTTGAAAAAGGTTCCAGCAGATGTTCATAAAATTGCTATTACAGTTACAATTTATGATGGAGAAGGCCGTAATCAAAACTTTGGACAGGTTGCAAATGCATTCGTGCGTTTAGCAAATGAAGAAACAAACGAAGAAGTTCTTCGTTTTGATTTAGGGGAAGATTTCTCCATTGAAACAGCAGTTGTCTTTTGTGAATTATATCGTCATAATGGACAGTGGAAGTTTAGTGCAGTAGGAAGTGGATTCCAAGGTGGATTAGGTGCGCTTGTAAGAGCGTATGGCTTGGATGCATAAGAAGGGAAACGGTATTCGTTTCCTTTTTTTGACCTTTCTATAAATCTAGCAAAGAATAGGGGATAAAGGTAAGATGAGTATTTTGCAAGGAATCCTTGATACGTATGCTCAGTTTTTCGACTTGGACATGTGGATTAAAGTGTTACAAGATCCAGTATCTTGGGGGTTAATAGGTACACTTGTTGTACTTGAAGGGTTATTATCTGCTGACAATGCACTTGTGTTAGCGGTAATGGTAAAACATCTTCCAGAAGAAAAACGAAAAAAAGCATTATTCTATGGACTTATTGGAGCTTATGTATTCCGTTTTATTGCAATTGGAATCGGAATGTTCTTAATTAAATTGGCATGGGTAAAAGTGTTAGGTGCGCTTTACTTAGCTTGGCTGTCAATTAAATATTTCATTGATAAAAGAAAAGGCACTTCAGAAGAAGAAGAAGAAGAAGCCCATGGTATGAACCAAAATAGTATTCTCTTCAGAATGTTCGGTGTTTTCTGGGGGACGGTTGCGATGGTTGAATTAATGGATATCGCATTCTCTGTAGATAGTGTACTTGCTGCGTTTGGTGTATCGAATGAAGTTTGGATTTTACTATTAGGTGGAATGCTCGGTATTTTAATGATGCGCGGTATTGCTGGCGTATTCTTAAAATTGTTAGAGCGTATTCCAGAACTTGAAACGACAGCATATATTTTAATCTTAATTATTGCAGCAAAAATGCTACTGTCTGTCATTCATATTGAGGTAAGTCATACGCTGTTCTTTATTATTTTAGTTATAGCGTTTGGAGCAACATTTATACTTCACTACATGAAGAATTCTGGACAAGCTAAAGAAGAAGTTGCAGCTACTAAAAATGAACATAAATAGTTGAAATGGGTTTGCTCGTTATGCGAGCGCCCATTTTTTATAACTAGAAATAGTTTATAATAGAAGAGAGACTTTATAAAAAACGTAAATGTTTTTGGAGGTGAACTGTTGTGTTTTCACGTTTTACACTTCAACCATATGCATTAAAAGATGAATCAGATTTAAAGCAATTTGAAGCGCTTTTAGAAAAACGTCCACAATATGAACTGACAGAGAATGAGATGAAATTTAGTTATATAGCAAGTCGCATTCTTGGTGTTCCGAATGATGTAGATGAATATTTCAATGAACTATTTGATTATAATGAAGCAAAAGGGATCGAGGTTTTGCATGAACAAAATTTAAATAAGGTGATTGATCCCGAAAAACTGCGCCATATTCAAGAAGTTTTTGCATTACATCAAGAAGCGCCGAATGGACTTACAGTAAATAGGCTTGTAGCACATTTGTCTGGAAAACAACTATTACCGCAAGTAGACAATCCTGATTTACAGCATTATATACATACGACGTTTATTTCTGTATTGAAATTGTATGAGAAACAACATAATCAATCTTTAAAAACAGAAGGATTCCGGCGTTTCTTAATCGATATGATTAAATTAAGTGAAAATTACGTAGCGAAGTGGTTCTCTACGATTAATTATAAGAAACAAATGCCGCGTATCGTTTGGTACGGTGATGCGACGGAGAGTCGTATATATTTCTTATACTTTCTTATTATGCTCGGCTGCGATGTGCTTTATTATCACCCAGAAGGAAAAGATGGATTTGAGAGTGTAGATGAGGAAGGAAAGACCTTTGTCGTATCTCATTCAGGCCGTATTTCATTGGAACCATTTCCTGATCGGCGTCGTGAACGCGTCGCAACGGTAGCTTATCAAGCTTCAAAAGAAATCGAGCAAGTACTTCACCACGATAATTCATTATTATACAAACCGTGGCAATTCCGTTCGTATACACCTGTAGCCCGTACGCTCAAAACGACGTACGATGAACTCTTTTTAATTACGAAAGAAAAGGCATTTGTACGTCCAACATTCTTTGTTGAAAATAAGCATATTTATATTCCTTCTTTATTTGCAAAAATATCAGGTGTTTCAAAGAATGATAAAGAATATTTTCAGCGACTAAAGGCTGTTACATCATTTGATAACAGTTTCTTGATTAATACATTCCCGTTCACGAAAGAACAAAAAGCGAATTTCCAATATCATTATCGAGATGCATTGGACCGCGGGGGAAAGTTACATCCGGATTTAATTATGAACAGCCATTGGTGGCCGCATAAGCGTTTACCAGAAGGATTACAACATGGTATTGCAGAAGCAATCATCCATACGTGCGAAAGTGAAATGTGTAAACCAATTGCGAAAGAGACGAAACAAGATGTAGCACTGTATGTTTTCGCACAACTCTCTCAAATACCACCGAACATTTTAGAGCAGCTTGAGAAATTTGATTATTCGCAAGAAGTACCGAAAATTGTTATATTTAATAATGAGAAGAGCGGAGAATTAAGTCGTTCTGATGCTGTGTTATTACTATTTTTAAATCAAATTGGAGTAGATGTATTCCACTTTAATCCAACGGGGAGAAACGATATTGAACCGTATATTGAATCAGGAGCATTTGATTCACATTGGCTTGAAGAAGTTAATTTCGATCTTGAATTTCATGGTTCATCAGCCTATAAAAATTTATCACAAACAATAAAAGGACTATTTCGTCCATTTTTATAAGGAAAGGGAGAATACCATATGAATAACCCAGTCGTACTAGATTCGAAAACAGAATTGAATGAGCAAACCGCACAAGATGTTCGCTTGCAACTTAGACAAGATGCAGAAGTGCAACGTATTTATAACGCAGTAGACATTAAAGACCAATTAGAATTAATTGAACTCGGAAAAGAACCTTCTATGGAAATTTCACGTTTCGCTGATCAAATTTTACATACAATGTCTTTATCGAAAGTAGAAGACTCTGGTGAATTATTAAAGCAGCTTGGTAAAATTATGGACAGATTTGATAGTAAAGACTTTGCGGAAGAGAAAAGTGGTTTCTTCTCACGTATGTTCAAAAAAGCAGATAAAATGATTGAACAAATCTTTAGTAAGTATCAGACGATGGGTCGCGAAATGGATAAAGTATACGTAGAAATTACGAAGTATCAAGATGAAATGAAAAAATCAATTGGTACGTTAGATGGTTTATATGAGCAAAACTTAAAGTATTATTTAGACTTAGAAAAATACGTAGTAGCAGGGGAAATGTTATTAGAGCGTTTAAATACAGAGTTAGTTCCGATGTACGAAGAGCGCATACGTAATAATGATCAGTTAGCGGGGATTGAATTAGAATCGCTTAAAAACTCTGTTGAAATTTTAGAACAACGTATTGATGATTTAGAAAAAGCACGTATGGTTGCTCTATTAACGGCACCACAAATTCGTATGATTCAACGCGGTAACAATAAATTAATCGGTAAAATCAATACAGCATTTATTACAACGATTCCTATCTTTAAAAATGGTATCATTCAAGCGGTAAATGCGAAACGTCAAAAGCTTGTTGCGGACTCTATGGCTGAACTTGATCGCCGTACAAATGAATTACTTAAGAAAAATGCACAAAATATCGCAACTCAGAGTGTGGAAGTAGCGAGATTATCAGGTTCTTCTAGTATTAAGATGGAAACACTTGAGGAAACTTGGAACATTATTTCAAGAGGTATGCAAGAAACACAACAAATTGAAGAGCAAAATAAACGTGAGCGTGAAGAAAGTCGTAAGCGTATGGCTACATTAACAGAGAACATCAAAAAAGAATTACAAGGATAAAGAAAAGGCAATGAGGAACAGTCCTCATTGCCTTTTAGTTTCTCTTAACTAATTTAATGATTTCATTCACAACAAGCGGAATGATACTTAACAAGAGAACAAATCCCCAATCTCGCATTGTTAATGCATGCACACCGAATATATTGGCAAGAGGTGGGATGGAGATGATACACACTTGCATAAGAACACCGATTAGAAGTGAGAAGACTAAATATTTATTTGTAAATATCCCAATTGAAAAAATTGATTTCGTTCTTGAACGTAAGTTAAATGAATGAACGAGTTGAGAGAAACTAAGAACGACAAATGCCATCGTTTGAGCGTGTAATAGCGCGTCTTCATCAATTTGCTCTGGGAAGAGAGGCAATAAATTTGTATCTCCTGTATAGAGCTTTGCCCCAACGATAAAGGCTGTTAAAGTAAGAAGTCCAATTACAACCCCATTGAAAATAAGAAAAGGAACGCTGCCGCTAAATAAGCTTTCTTTCGCATGTCGTGGTTTTTCCTTCATCACATCTGGATCTTCAGGATCAACACCGAGTGATAATGCAGGCAGTGTATCTGTAATTAAATTTACCCACAAAATGTGAATAGGGCGTAGTGGTGTTGCCCAGCCGAGTAAAATAGCTAAAAAGAGAGCTATAATTTCGCCGAAGTTACAAGAAAGTAGGAAGAGAATAGACTTTTTAATATTACGATAAATATTTCTTCCTTCTTCAACAGCTTTCACAATAGATGAGAAGTTATCATCTGTTAAAACTACATCTGCTGCGCCTTTTGCGACATCTGTTCCTGTAATTCCCATTGCTACTCCAACATCTGCTTGTTTTAAAGATGGAGCATCATTTACACCGTCACCAGTCATGGAAACGATATTTCCTTTAGCACGTAATGCTTTTATAATCTTCACTTTATGTTCTGGAGAGACCCTAGCGAATACATTTAAGTGATTAATTTTACTTGCTAGTTCTGTATCTGGAATGTTATCTAATTCAGTTCCAATCATGATTTCAGATATTTCTTCAGCAATGCCAAGTTCTTTGGCAATTGCAAAGGCGGTATCCTTATGATCACCCGTAATCATAACTGTGCGAATACCAGCCTTTTTACATTCTGTAATTGAATCTTTTACTTCTGTACGTGGTGGATCAATCATACCGACAAGACCGATAAAGATGAGATTTTCTTCGAGATGATTTATATCCATATCGTTTAAATCGTATCGTTTATATGCGAATGAAAGTACTCTTAAGGCTTCTTGCGACATTGACCCGGCAGCTTCTAATATTTGATTTTTACCAGAATCTTTTAGGACCTCAAGTTTATTATTTATAAAGATATGGGTACAGTGAGGTAAAAGTTTATCAATAGCACCTTTCGTCATGCTATAGTAGCCTTCATCGTACGTATGTACAGTTGACATCATTTTACGATCAGAATCGAAAGGCAATTCGTTAACACGTTCATGTTTATTTTCTAAATGATCTTTTTGAATGTTAAAAGAGCTTCCGGCAACAAGAAGGGCAATTTCTGTAGGATCCCCTGTTTGTGAGTCGGCACCGTAAGAGGCATCGTTGCATAAAACCATATTTTCTAATAATAGACGGTGTGCATCATTATTTACATTCAAATTTTCTAGCTGGTCGTAGGTGCGATCACTATAAAAGTGAGTAACGGTCATTTTATTTTGAGTTAATGTACCTGTTTTATCTGAACAAATAATTGTGACAGAACCGAGAGCTTCAACAGCGGGTAGTTTACGAATGATAACGTTTTGTTTAATCATACGCTGAACACCAATTGCAAGAACGATGGAAACGATAGCTGGTAAGCCTTCTGGAATGGCTGCAACAGCTAAACTAATTGCGGTCATAAACATTTCTAACGTATCCCGGCCCTGTAAAAAACCGATGAGAAACATAGTAGTGCAAATAGCTACAGCGACAAATCCTAAATATTTTCCTACTTGTGCTAAGCTTTTTTGAAGTGGTGTCATATCATCGTCTGCTTCATGTAAAAGGGTAGCGATCTTGCCAATTTGTGAATGCATCCCAGTTTCAACAGCAACACCGATGCCACGTCCGTATGTTACTAACGTCGACATAAAGGCCATGTTTTTTTGATCACCTAATGGTACTTGCTCATCATTTTGCATGGAAGGGTGGTAGACTGCATCTTTATCGACAGGGACAGATTCACCAGTTAGAGCAGATTCTTCAATTTTTAAATTCGCAGTTTCGATAAGTCGTAAATCGCAGGGGATATACCGCCCAGCATCAAGCATAACGATATCACCTGGAACGACGTGCTCAGATGGAATCTCTTTTAGTTCACCATCTCGCTTTACGATAGCTTTAGGTGTTGCCATCTTTTTCAATGCTTCTAAAGCCTGTTCCGCTTTCGATTCTTGGATTACACCGATAACAGCATTTAAAACTACAACGAGCGCGATAATACTTGCATCAGCCCATTCACCTACAAAGGCGGAAATAAGGGACGCGATAATAAGGACATATACGAGGACGTCATTAATTTGGGCGAAAACGCGCTGCCATAAAGTACGTTTTTGTTTGGTAGCTAATTCATTATAACCATATTGCTTTAAACGTTCATTTACGATTTTATCTGTTAAACCGTGTTGTTCATTTGTTTCTAGGTCGATTAATGTTTGATTTTTCGTCTTACTGTACCAATTGCTCATAAGTAAGCACCTCCAGTAAAAACAGTTAGCAATGGTAGTGTGGCAATTTTTTTAGAGTAGTATGTATGGAGAAAAAATCTAAGGTGAGGTTCTACTTTCATTGTACAGTAATTTAGAATGAGAGGAGGAAAAGAGAAGAGTTGTCATGAATTTGTTGAAATTAAAAGAGCCTCGAATACGTGAGGCTCTTTGTTATTTTTTAATTAATGTACCTAATTCCTCAGTAATAGCTTGCATTTCACTAATACTGAATGTTTCACGTTTCATAACGTGCTCATAAATGTCACGTAAGTCCTCGTACATTTCTTCGTTAAAACTAGCAGCTCTCATTGCTCCAGCATTAACCATGCGTAATTTTTCTTTAATAGCTTCTACCATATATTCAACGTTTGCTTCTGATTTTACGGATAAATCCACCGAAGTGTCCCCCTTTAAAATAACATAAGGTTATCTTAACATTTTTTTATCATTTTCGTTAATGAAACTTTTCAATCCTATTAAATTAGTAGGGATTTCCTTTATAATTAATAATTGGTTGTTTATACTATATAAGTATATAGTAAGAAATGCACCAAGAAGGGAAGAAACAAAAATATGGTCCGAGTATTGTTTGTTTGTCTTGGGAACATTTGTCGTTCTCCAATGGCAGAAGCAATTTTTCGGGATCTTGTCGTAAAAGAGGGACTCGAAGAGAAAATTGTCATTGATTCTGCAGGAACTGGAGATTGGCATATTGGTCATCCGCCACATAAAGGAACAAAAAAAATTTTAAAAGAAAATGAAGTCTCTTTTGAAGGAATTAAAGCACGGCAAGTAGAAAAAGAAGACTTAACAAAGTTTGATTATATTATTGCCATGGACAACAAGAATATAGCGGATTTAAAAAGTTTTGGTAAAACTGAAGGCTATATTGGTAGACTGTCCGATTTTGTTCCAGACGGTGGCTGGACAGACGTTCCTGACCCTTACTTTACAGGGAACTTCCAAGAAGTGTATGACCTTGTAACAGAAGGGTGTGCAAAGCTAGTAGCTTTCATTCGAAATGAACAAGGAATATGAGGAAGCTTAGAAAGTAATACTTTCTAATATAAGAAATGAAAGGGTGAAGGAATATGGCAAAGAAAAATAATATTGCTCGAAACATTGCGATTGGTGTAGCTGCAGGTGTAGCTGTATCTATGTTAAAGAAAGAAAACCGTGAAAAAGTAAAAAACACAGCAGAAAAAGCAAAAACAAAGATGATTGAAATTGGTGAAAATTCGAAGATAAAAGAAAAAGTGCAAACTGTTACAGATAAAGGACGCGAACTTGCTGATTTCAATGTAGTAAAAGCGAAAGTAGCAGAAATCAAAAAATTGACGCCGTCTGTTGTAGAAACGTTAAAAGAGACGAAAGAAATTTTTAGTAAGAGAAAAGTTGTGCCAGTAGAAAAGCCGGAAACGATTGAAATTCAAGCTGTATCTCCAAAGGTAGATGAGCTTAAAGCAGAAGAAGAGCCAGTAGTAGCTGAAGATGGTGGTATGAAAGAAGCGCGTGAATTATTTATGAAGGACTCAAATGCAGAGGAAAAAAAAACTGAAGCATACATTGAGCTAAAGCAAAATAAAGAAGAGAAGAAAAGCGTCTAAAAAATATGAGGAAATTTCTAGAAAAAGCAAAAAGAAATCGCACCTTTTCGTTTGGGAAAGATTTATATGACCGGACGATGCGCGATGATGTAGCGGGCTTAGCAGCACAGCTCGCTTATTTCTTCTTGCTTGCGATTTTCCCTGGGCTTGTTTTCTTAATTACGCTTCTTGGCTTTATTGACCTTCAAACAGAAAGTGTGCTCAATTTATTAGAACCGTACGTACCAGAAGATGCGATGAACTTAATTGAAGTAAACGTAGATAAAGTTGTAAACGAACAAAATGGTGGTTTATTATCATTCGGTTTACTATCGATGTTATGGTTTGCTTCAAACGGGGTGAATGCGGTTATGAACGCTTTTAACCGCGCTTATGATGTAACAGAAACCCGTTCCTTTATTAAAACAAGAGCTTTATCTATCGTGTTCACGTTAGCGATAATTTTTATGATTGTGTTTGCACTAATCGTCCCAGTATTTGGACAAGTGATTGGGGCAGCCGTGTTTAAAGCAATTGGTTTATCGGATAGTTTTTCTTATGTTTGGAGTATTACGCGTTTAGTAGCAAGTTTCTTTGTCTTAATCGCTTTGTTTAGCTTTTTATATACATTTGCGCCTGATCGGAAATTAAAGCGAAGAGAAGTCATATCGGGAGCAATATTTGCTACTGTAGGATGGATTGTGGTATCGTACTCATTTGCCTATTATGTAGATAAATTTGCAAATTACGCTAATACATATGGTGGTCTCGGTGGTATCATTATTTTAATGTTATGGTTTTACTTAACTGCGTGGGTAATTTTACTTGGCGGTGAAATTAATGGTTTACTCCATCATTATAGAACGGGTGACAATAATTCCCGTAATGAAAAATGAGCTCTTGTTCCATAATAAAAGGGAACAGGGGGGATATTTCATGAGTAATAATAAAAAGAACCACAATAATAAAAGTAATAATAAACAAAAGAGCAGTTCGCATCCAAAGCATAAAACGAGCAGTAGTGCGAACGGTCACAATAGCTACCATTAAAAAAAACGGGTCCTTTATCAGGGACCCGTTACTTATTTCCTTTTAATAATCGTAAGCCATTCAAGATTACAAGAATGGTACTTCCTTCATGTCCAATAACACCGAATGGAAGAGCTAAAAACTGCAAGAAATTAGAACAAATCAGCATTGCAATGACAGCTAAAGAGAAGATAACGTTTTGCTTCACAATACGGTTCATTCGTTTTGATAAACGGATTGCTTGAGAGAGACGAGATAATTCGTTTTTCATAAGAACAACGTCTGCAGTCTCTAATGCTACGTCTGTTCCTTCACCCATTGCAACACCAATACTAGAAGTAGCGAGTGCAGGTGCATCGTTTATACCATCTCCAACCATGGCGACTATGCCGTACTTTTCTTTTAACTGCTTTATCGTTTCAACTTTTGTTTCCGGTAAACATGATGCGTAATATTCTTTTATATTACTTTCATTGGCAATTGCTTTTGCTGTTTCTTCATTATCACCAGTAATCATGATTGCTTCGACACCAATGCTTTGCAAATCACGAATAGCCGCTATCGTTTCTTGGCGAAGGGTATCTTTTAAAGCGATCAGTCCAAGAATACCATCCTCATCACTAATATAAACGACAGTTTTCCCCTCTTTTTCAAGTGAAGCAGAAATGCCATTATGAAATGTCTTTGTTTCTTCTCCAATAAAATCAGCTTTACCAATTTTATAAGATTTGTTTTCTAATATTCCTTTTAATCCAAAACCAGTTACATCTTCAACGTTTTCTGGTTTTTTTATCGTAATGTCGTAAGCATGTTTTGCATATTTAACAATCGCTTCTGCTAAAGGATGTGTAGAGTGACTTTCAATCGCTGCTGTAATAGAAAGTACTTCACTTTCTGCTATGCCTTCTCGAACATATACATCTGTTACAGTAGGTTTTCCTTGTGTTAATGTTCCTGTTTTATCAAAGGCAATCGCCTTTACTGAAGCTAGACGTTCTAAATGAATACCACCTTTAAAGAGAATACCGTTTCTCGCTCCGTTTGAAATTGCTGATAAAGTTGCCGGTGTAATGGCTGCAACTAGCGCACAAGGAGAAGCGACTACAAGTAAAATCATCGCGCGATAAAACGTTTCATTCCAACTCCAATCAAGTAAGAAATGAGGAACAAACATCATAAGCGCAACAACAAGTAGTACACCTTTTACGTATGTTCCTTCAAATTTTTCGATGAATAGTTGTGATGGGGATTTTTCGCTTTGTGCACTTTGAACGAGACGAATAATCTTTTGGAATAATGTTTGATCGCTCGGCTTCGTAATTTTAACTTCAATAGCACCACGTAAATTTACAGTGCCGGCAAATACTTCATCGCCGAATTTTTTCTCATTCGGAATGGGTTCTCCTGTAATAGCAGCTTCATCAATATTTGTTTCACCAGTATGAATTGTGCCATCAGCAGGAACACGCTCACCTGGCTTAATTAAAATAATATCGTTAATTTGTAATTGTTCAACTGGAACACGTTCCTCAATTCCGTTTGAAATACGTAATGCTTCTTCAGGTTGTAGATCAAGAAGCGCTGAAATTTCTTTTTGGCTTTTACTTAATGTATAAGATTCCATTGCTCCGCTTAATGCAAAGATGAAGATTAAAATAGCACCCTCTGCCCAGTAACCAATAACTGCGGCACCGATAGCTGCAAAAATCATGAGCATTTCAACATTTAGCTCTTTCTCTTCAATTGTGTCTTCAATACCTTCTTTCGCTTTTGCAAATCCTCCAATTACATAAGCAAGGATATATAAAGTAATACCTGCACTTATTGCATTATTTTTTGTGAATAACCAACCAGCTAAAATAAAAATACCAGATGCGATTGCAAATATAAGTTCATAATGTTTCTTTAATGTATCCCATAAAGAGGGATTAGAAATATCTTTTTGTGCTTGTAATGTTTTTACTTCTGCGTTCATTAATACTCGCTCCTTCCGAATTCTTATTGAGAAAAAGAATCAAAATCGAAACCCCTATAAAACGACGAAAGCTGCCATCCATAATGGATAGCAGCATTTCTGTTGAATCTGATTTTAATAGTTATTATATTGTAATTATTCTATAGTATAGCATATGTTTTTCTTAGATGATATGTTTTTGTTTTAGTATAAAGTGAAACTTTAATTAGTGGGGGTTTTGTTCATCCCACGCTGATTATTAGCCCTCGCCAATCGGGCTTTTACTGCCCGGCGAATAGCGGGATAAACTGAAAACTTGTGTTTTCGCATTTCCTTTGGTATATATGAATATTGTTCATAAAAAGGTCGGAAAGGAAGACATCAAGTTGAAGACAGAGAAATTTTTTACCCATCCGATTGGCGTGTTTATTGCTGCAATAGTAGCAACATTTTTATGGGGAAGCGCATTTCCCTTTATTAAATTAAGCTATGCTGAACTTGGAATTCAGCCACAAGAAGTCGGGGAACAAATATTATTTGCTGGCTATCGCTTTTTCTTATCTGGTGTAATGCTCTTATTATTTTTTAAAGCGTTAGGAAAAGATATGAAGTTCAAAAAAGGAACAGGAAGGCAGTTAGTTCAAATTGGCTTGTTTCAAACTTTTCTTCAATATATATGTTTTTATATTGGAATGAGTTACAGCTCAGGAATTGAAGGAGCGATTATTTCAGGAACATCATCATTCTTTCAAATTTTACTCGCACACTTTTTATATAAAGATGATGCTCTAAATAGGCGAAAAGTAATTGGAGTAGCTATCGGTTTTTGCGGTGTGATTTTAGTGAATGTACCGAGTGATGGAAGTTTATCATTTCATTTTGGAATAGGTAGCTTATTACTTCTTGGGGCAGCCATGATGTATTCGTATGGAAACATATTAGCGAAAGAAGGTAGTAAAACATTAGATATTGGGTATATGACAGCATATCAGATGATTTTCGGATCAATGGGGTTGCTATGTATAGGTGCATTTCAAGTTGGAATGATGCCATTCACATTTAATCTACATGCAATACTTATGCTCATATATTTATCGTTCTTATCAGCAGCCGGATTCTGTATATGGAATACAATTATGAAGTATAACAAAGTAGGGAAAGTCTCGATGTATATGTTCTTTATACCAGTGTTTGGTGTGCTACTATCAAGTCTAATTTTAGGGGAAGCAATCCATTCCTTTGTACTATTTGGTTTAGCGTGTGTCGCAGCGGGAATTATTGTAGTAAATCGTAACCCGGTTAAAAAGAAAGTTGAGCAAGAAAAACAAGTAGCATAGAGAACAGAAAAACGATTAAAATGGAAGAACAGTATTGTTCTTCTTTTTTTACATAGAAAAAGGAGAACGTGATATATGTAACGAAAAAAAGATAGAATAAAGCATTTATTGAGGAGAACATATTATGAATGTACTTTACATTGTGTTAGTCGGGCAAATTATTCTTTTTTTAATGGGAGCAATTTATGCAATAGGACAGACGAAGAGAACGAGAAATAATATGCCGTTACCTTTAGCAGTTCGTCTTATTCTTAGTTTTTCTTTAACAGGAAGTGCAATTTGGATATGGTTACAAGATCCATCGGCTGAGTACAGTACGTGGGTTGCACTCGGTATGACCTTATCAACTGTAGGGGATTTATTTATGGCAGGATTAATTCCAATTGGTCATCGATTAATTGGAGGAATGGTTACTTTCGCTCTTGCACATTGTTTCTATGTGAAAGCATTTTTACAAACAGGTATTTCATGGAATGGTTTTTGGATCGGTTTACTCGTATACGGACTCTTTCTAATTATAGGGTGGTTTTTCTTTATTCGAAATGAAAAACAAGACAAACTTTTTACAATAGGCGCTCTAATTTACGGTTTGTGGGTTGGAGGAATGGCATGTTTTGCATTTGCCTTATATTACGAGAATATAGGAATATGGTGGATACCAGCACTTGGTGGTTTACTGTTTGTGATTTCTGATTTTATTATCGGCGTGACAGATATTGGAGGGCGCAAACTGAAGTATGAACCGCTTTGGATTTGGTTTACATATGTCGCAGCGCAGATGTGTATTGTATATGTAGGATTATAAAAAAGATACTCTCAAAAATAGTTGATAGACTATTTTGAGAGTATCTTTTTTATTGTTATGCTATTATATTTGTTTGTTTAATTTGTGCAGTATTTTATACTTTCTAAGCATAAATTTCATAGGGAAAGTCCTGTTTGATAGATGGAAAACATAGTATATAAAAATAGTGAATTTATAGGGATTATTATTTTTATATTTGTAATATTCTAATGTTGTAATTCAGAATTTTGTGGAAATTAACCAGTCGGAGTACTTATAATAAAAATAAAAAGATGATGAGATGGTGGAATGATGCAAAAGAAAAAAAGTTTGCGTGAATTCTTTGAAATAATTGCAATTGCATGTTTATTAGTGTTTTTGGCAAAAATCTTTTTGTTTTTCCCTACGACTGTAAAAGGAGCATCGATGAGGCCGACGTTACAAGATGGAGATAAAGTAATAATTAATAAACTTGCAAAGAGATTTGAAAGTTATGAGAGAGAGGATATTATTGTCGTGCAGACAGATAATTTCTATGTGAAGAGAGTTATTGGATTACCAGGAGATGTAATTGAGATGAAGAATGATCAATTATATGTTAATCATCAAGTGAAAAATGAAGAGTATTTAAAGAATAATAAAAAACAGGCAGAAAAATTACTTATCAATTTAACTGAAGATTTTGGACCGATTACAATTCCTAAAAATAAAATTTTTGTGATGGGAGATAATCGTTTAGTTAGTAGGGATAGTAGGAACGGCTTAGGGCTCATTGATAGAACAGAAGTATTAGGAAAGTTCATGGCGATATATTATCCATTTGAACATGTGAAAATTGTAGATTAAAAATAAGAAAAACCAAGCGAATTAGTTGCTTGGTTTTTCTTATTTAAACAGTCGGTGTTTTATTTATTGTTTCTTGTGAAGCAATATGTTCATTATTTTGGTCGATATTTAACATGAATTTTCGTTGTAACAATTGCAATTTAAAGAGTGTTAAAGGATCATGATAAGTTTCTGGGTTTGTTCTTAGCTTTGTTAATGTTTGCTCATCTTCTTGTATTTCAAGTTGGGCCGCTTCTACGGTTTGTTTCAATATGCTAAGAGGGTCTTTAAAGAACATCATGATATCCCGTTCTAGCGCACCTTCAAATACTTCAAATTGAAGGAAGAATTGTTTTGAAATCATCTGAGCAACTTCTGTATAATCTTCTGTTTCAATATATTGTTTATATTTATTTGATAGCATAGATTGATTTTTTTGCATATTACCGAATAATTTCCCTGCACTCTTTAAGAAGAATTGTGTCGGTGTAAAGCGTAATAAAATATTGATGTTAGCTACTGTAATTCTATTCGTCATTCTTGCAACATCTCTATCCCAGTCATCTAGTAATTTGAAATCACAAGGAAGTTTAATACGCTCTTCCTCATAGAGCTTATTAAAGGTATCGCTCATTTCATCTAAATAAGCCTGAGCTTGAATGAATTCATTATGAGCAGTTTCAATCCATTCTTGAATAGACCCAGTAAATTTAGGAAGAAGCACTTGCTGTACATGTTTTTGAATTCTTTCATTCATTGCTACATTTAGTTCTTCATGGACCAGTTTGAAATCACTATCTTCTTGAACGAGGTCAGAGCAACTCTGCAACAATTCAGGAATTTGAGAATGTATATCCTGCGTAATCTCTTCTTTCGTTAAGAGATAAGATTCTGTAATAGAACGAATTTTATCTTTTTGAATGGCAGTAAGATTATTAATAAAACCATCAAGTTTTACTAAAATATGTTTATTCCAGCGAACGGATTTCACTAACGTATTTTCTAATTCCACACGTTCATTTACAAGGTATGCAATTGTTTTTTGGATAAACCATAATAATTTTTCAATGCGTTCTTTTTCCACGTTACGCTGAGTAAGGTTAGAAAGAATAGAGTCTGTTACATTACCTAGCTGTTCACTACTCTCTTGTGAAGGAGAGTAAGGGAAAAAGTGTGCTTCTGGGAAATGTACGAGTATTTTCTTTTTAATGCTGTTCGTGATATTTTCACTAGTATTCGTATCAATTGTTTGTAAGACGAATTTAATTTGTAAATTTGGTACTTGCTCACGAATATATAATAATGTATCGAGCTCTTCATCATGTAATGGTGAAGCTGAATTTAGGACATAGATGAGACTATCTGCTGCCTGTAAGTATTCAAAGTGAGAGCTGTTTTTGTCAAGTTGTCCATGCACAGTAGGTGTGACAAGGAATGAAAACTTATTTTTTCGTAAAAATCTACTTGGTAATTTAACTTCAATACATTTTCTTTCTAGTTTTGACTGAGAAGGTACCGCTAGTATGTTATGAAGTTCGTCAAAGTTTGGTATATTTCGTATATCTAGTTCTGTAAGCTCAGTTATTTCAGTTTGACTATCATCTTTAAATGTAATTGAAGTTGTTATAGCCTCATTTAATATATTTTCTCCTAGTATAGAGTTAATAAAGGCTGATTTATCATAATCGCTAGCTCCTGCTACTAGAAGTTGTGTAACAGTTAAATCGTATAACTCACGAACAAGTAGTGTGAATTGATGACCTAAATCTACATCATTCTTCTCAGCCCATACAGCAATCGTTTCAAATAATGCTGATACGTCTGCCATATCAACATTTGCATGAGCTGATGCATTTGAAAGTAAGGCACCTGCGCTTTTTACGAGTAATGATTCTAGAGTTGTCGGTGAAACTTCATTCCATGCTAATACTGCTGCGGAGACAAGTAAAGAATCTTCCGCTCTCATTAAACTAAACCAATTTGTTAATAAATCTGGTACAAGTCCTTGTAATTCGTGCATGAAATGTTGTCCAGTAATCAATTCGAAGTACGTCTCTTGATAGCGAGTAGAAATTTCATTCCAATCGTCATGAGCATCTACTTCAACATGTAAGAATAGGTGATTTATTGTTTGAATCCAAGGTAGATGGAATGATTCATTTTCATAGCTGTTCCAAAGTGAGATAACAAGCTCTTTAAATTGAACTTGATCAATTGTATATAAGGCTTTTAAAGATTCATAGAAATACTCAGGTTTAATTTTTTTAGTAAAGCCTCTGTTCACATAATTGATTAAAGTATCGAACCAGTGTAATGATTTTGTTCGAATTCCTTCTTGAACAGCGAGTTCAATAGCATTATTCCAATCTTCTTGTTTTTCATAGAACGATCGAGCGATTGCAGTAATATTTGGATAGTCTGGTTGAAATGCAACAGCCTCGCTAATCGTCTTAAATGCTAGTCCTAAACGATTTTGCTCTATATAAAGAGAAAGAAGTTGTAGGGAGACTTCCATTGTAAGAGTTGTATCTTCTGTTTGGATAGATGTATAAATTTCTTCTGCTTTTGGCAAGAAATCTAATTCGAAATAAGCATCTGCAATATTCTTCATAGCCCAGAGAGCAAGTTCATTATTTACTTTCTCCCATTTGAATATAGCGGCTTCAAAGTCGTTAGTTTGAAAATAAACTTCACCTTGTGCAAAGCGAACATTAGATATATTGGAGAATTCATTCTTTGATTCATTTATATATGCTTCACCGAGTACTTCCGCTACCGGAATGGAAGAGTCTTCTGTTAAAAATGTTTTATAGTAAATCTTTTGGATAAATTGTTTTTCAATGGTCATGTTCGTTCCCCCTGTATAATTTAGAAAAATGATGTTGTATGTAAAAGGGTGCATGTTACTCTAATAGGTAGAAGTTGCATTATATAGACCAAACTATGTTTTTGCTAGATATATCATTTTTCTTGAGAGTTAAACCGTTGCAAAAAGTAACTTCCCTTTATTGTAACAAAAAAATAAGCCTATGAATTTTTATTTTTTTATCTCGCTATTTATAGGAAGTAAGACTCCTACTCCAAAATTGAGCGAATGCAAGGAAGTTAAGTGGGAGCCCTGCTGCCCGTAAAATCCCGATTGGTTCAGGCTAATAATCAGTGGGGATGGATAAAAAACCACCGATTAAATCTCTATTTAAGGAATGGAATAGAAGTAGAGTTCATTATAAAAACAATGTATAGTGAATATGTATACCATGTTTGTCTTAAAGATAGAATGGGCACAATATGGGATAACGATCGTGTATAGGATGTGTCTTCCGAATGGAACAACATATTGGCGAGTTAATCGCACATTATGGATATTTTGGAATTATTATAGCTTTAGCTGGCGGGATTGTTGGATTACCTATACCGGATGAGTTTTTATTGACTTTTATTGGATATAACATTTCAAAAGGAGTTATGTCAGGAACAGCTGCTTTTTTAAGTGGAATGGCAGGTGCAATGCTTGGCATTACATTAAGTTACATATTAGGTTTAAAACTTGGGCTCCCTGTTTTAAAAAAATATGGTCCGAAAGTTAGAATTAAGGAACATCATATTGAAAAAACACATATTTTATTTGAAAAATACGGTCCATTTCTTTTAATGATTGGCTACTTTATACCGGGAGTACGTCATTTAACAGCATATTTTGCTGGAGTTTCAAATTTAACATTGTGGCGATTTTGTTTGTATGCTTACGGTGGTGCACTAATTTGGATAAGTGTTTTTATTGGCTTAGGTTGGAAACTGGGAGAGAAGTGGCGCTTTGTTGAATATAGTTTACATCATTATGGAATATGGATTTTATTAGTTTCGGCAATTGTAATATTGATTGTGTGGATTTACATAAGGAAAAGAAAAAACCGCTAATAATAGCGGTTTTTTTAGCTGAAAGCAATAAATAATACACCAGCTGTAATAAAGACTACACCAATACCGGTCATAAAGTTTAACTTTTCACCTAATATAATCATCGCGAGAATAATGGAAAATACTACACTTAATTTATCGATAGGTGCTACTTGTGAAACTTTTCCTGTTTTTAACGCAAGAAAATAAAATAGCCATGACGAAGCACCAGCGATTCCACTTAATGTGATAAATAGCAGTGCTTTTTTATTTAGGAGGACATCACCGATATTTTGAAATTTACCTTGTATAATAATAACTCCTACCATAAATAATGCCATAATAATAGAGCGAACCGTTGTTGCGACGTTGGCATCGATTCCATCTAAACCAATCTTTCCGAAAATAGATACGAGGGCAGCAGCAATTGCTGATAATAGTGCGAATAATAGCCATGAACTCATAGTGAAACTCCTCCGATCTTACATTATTATACATGAAAATCATTCTCATGTATAAAAACCGAAATAAACCCCCGCCCTATATTTTTAATAAGGTGGGGGTTTATTATACTACTCTGCTATTTCTTCATATAAAAAGTACGTTACATTATAAATATGCTCTACTTCATCGTCTGTCATAAATAATAATTCGTCACGTTCAATCCCTTTTTTCTTTTCAATAAACTCAATCATGTTTTTTCGTTCTTCTCTTTTCATCAATTTTAATTTCTCCCCTCAATCTGTTTTAATACAGTTTATTTAAGTTACTGCTATTATATAACAGAATCTTTAGAAAGTTCCACCTATTTTATTGTTTTTTTCAGAAGAACCTTTCGACAAAACAAGCCCACCTAAGGGGGCTTGTTTTTATTTTATAGTCGTAAAAACTCGGGCTCGGTCGTACCAGCACCATCGATGTAATAAATTGTATCGGGATTGATTTTTATTAGTACGTAATTAGGGTCTTCCGCACCGAGTAACCAGCGTTTTAAGCTATTAGTCCAAAATTTGTTTTTTAATGTTTGATCTTCTTCGATGGAAGCTATGCCTTCAACTTCAATGTAATCCTCATCTAATTTCTTTCCTTCACGTCCAAGTAGCACATGTACATTGGAATTTTTTTCAATATCTGTTATCTTTTTTGAATTTCGATCTGTTGCAACATATAGTACAAAATCTTCGTGGAAAAACATCATAAAGGCGCTATGTGGCTTATCGTTACGTACAGTAGATAATACACCAGTGCGTTGACCTTGAATAATAGTTGCGATTTTTTCTTTTAAGTACATATTTTTTGCCTCTTTTCATAATTCATAATTTTTTCTGTCTGGACAAGATAATTTAAATATCTTTCATACTGTTTTCTTCAATCCGATTTTTTAAACGTAATTGTGATGAAATCGGACAAGTTAGGAGATGAATAATAATAATATCGAGGAGAAATACATACGATGGAAGGATGAAAAGCATGTTTAATAAAATATTTCTCATAGTAGCGCTTATAGGTGTACCACTTTCTGTAATCGGAAAAACACTTCATTGGCCACAAACTATTATGTTTGCTGTATACTGCATTACTATTATTGCATTAGCTGGTTTTATGGGGAGGGCGACAGAAAGTTTAGCAATTGTTTCTGGGCCTCGGATAGGTGGTTTATTAAATGCAACTTTCGGTAATGCCGTGGAACTTATCATTTCAATTTATGCACTCCAGGCAGGATTAACAGAAGTTGTTTTAGCTTCCTTAACTGGTTCTGTACTTGGAAACTTATTACTGGTAGGAGGGTTATCCTTCTTTATAGGTGGCCTTAAGTATAAAAGACAAAGTTTCAATGTTTATGATGCAAGACATAATTCAGCTTTATTAATATTTGCTGTTGTCGTAGCTTTTGTTATTCCAGAGATTTTTTCAATGAAGATGGATGCTGGAAAGACGTATCAATTAAGTATTGGTGTTTCTATTATCATGATCATTATGTATCTTGCTGCATTGCTATTTAAGTTAGTTACGCACCGCGGTGTATATCAACATAAAAGTGATGAAGTAGCGCATGAGGAAGAGCCAGAGTGGTCCAAAGGTAAAGCGCTACTCATTTTAGCGATAGCAACACTTGCAGTTGCTTATGTGTCAGAGGCACTCGTACATACTTTTGAAACGGTCGCAAAGTCGTTTGGCTGGTCAGAGTTATTTATAGGGGTTATTATCGTTGCAATTGTTGGTAATGCAGCAGAACATGCATCTGCGATTATTATGGCATATAAAAATAAAGTAAATATCGCAGTAGAAATTGCAGTAGGTTCTACATTACAAATCGCCATGTTTGTTGCTCCTGTTTTAGTACTTCTTTCGATGTTTTTTGCACAAAAGATGCCGTTAGTATTTACAATACCAGAGCTTGTTTCCATGATTACAGCTGTTTTCTTAACTATTGCTATTTCAAATGATGGGGATACAAACTGGTTTGAAGGAGGCACTTTATTAGCTGCGTATGTCATTATGGGAATTGGTTTTTATTTATTATGAAAAATAGGGATAACAATGCTTCAGAGGGAAAACACTAAATACAGTAATTTATATACCTTTACATAGGAAGGAGCCAGACAGGTGAAACGAGTATACAGCATATGTCTTTCAACCATGGTCTCGTTTATTTTATTATTTCCTAACAGTAGTTTTGCAAAGACAACGGTAGAAGTAAAAATGCCTTCATCTGTTTTAAATATTTCAAAGGATAATACATTTCCAAATGATGCACAAGATTTACCGCGTTTACAGCCAAGTAAGTTTGCGCAAGAACTATTGAAAACAGCAAATATCAAAATTGAAAACCCAGATTTAATTCGAATGTTTAATGAAACGACAATTTCGAATGCGCCGCTTGCAGTAGGGTACCGAGCGAAAATTTATTTAGGGCAATGGGCATTAAATTATGAGTCAATAGACACATCGATTAATTGGGAATATAAGCAAGTAAATCGAAATGTATATGATAATCGCGGAGGGGATCGCTTATACCCACTTCGCTATAAGCAAGAAACCCAAAAGACAATCGAAGGTGATTTAACAGCAGATATGAAAGATACTACAGATGTGAAAAAAATGATGCTTCTAAAAGCGCTTGAAAAAGTACAATTGCCACTTTCATTTAAAACAACCATTGGTTATGGTACCGGACATGAGCGTGTTTATAATATTAGTCCAAGTCAACTTGGATATTTATATGCGTATACACCAGCAGTAAATGAAAAAGGAAAAGTAACATTTGGAGAAGTCTACCTTGTGTTAAAAGGGAATCAAAAAAAGCTTGTCGTGAAAAATATTACATCTCAAGGAATCGGAGCCGCTATTCCAATTCATGATCATTTATTTTTTAAATTTGTTTCTTCATCGCATGCACAATGAAATAAAAAACGTCAGCCTATAAGCTGACGTTTTTTATTTATCCCGCTATTTGCGGGCAGTAAAACTCCCACCTCAAAATTCGGCTGGAGCAAAGAAGTTAGGTGGGAGGCCCTGCTGCCCGTAAACTCCCGATTGGTGTGGGCTAATAATCAGTGGGGGATGAACAAAACAACCACTGATTAAAGTTTCACTTTATAACATAATGTTTGATGTTTTTGATAAGAAATCTTCTTTTGGATAGTAGCTATTTTTTACAAGAACGTTTGGTCCAAGGCATTTCACGGCAGGACAATGGCAACTTAATGATTTTGCTGTTTTTGAGTCACACCATTTGTCGTAAGCTTCTTGTAGTGTATTTGTTTGTACATTACCTAGAAGCGGGACATCACCGAAGTCGGTCACGATAATATTTCCATCGAAAATATTTACGTTCAAACGAGAACGACCATCTGGATCATTGCGGACAGTTACATTTTTACTTTCATGTAATTTCTTTAGTGTAGCTAAATCGTGTTCATTATCACTACATGCATAGAAAGGTAATGTTCCGAATAACATCCACACATTTTCATCACGGATCTCTAATAAATGTTCAACTGCATTTCGAATTTCTTCTTTTGTTAAAATTTCAAGTGTGCTAGCGAAGTCACTCGGATACATCGGGTGAACTTCATGACGTTTACAGCCCATTTCTTCAACGATTTGACGGTGAATATGTTCAATATGTGGTAGAGTTCGTTTGTTTAACATAGTTTCGGCTGATACGAGTACACCTGCCTCTGATAGAGCTTTACTATTTGTAATCATTCTTTCAAATAATTTAGCGCGCTGTTCATAAGTAGGCTTACGCTCCATCATTGCAAATCCGCCTTCAACGAAGTCATCGATTGTTCCCCAGTTATGTGAAATGTGCAATACATCTAAGTAGGGAATAATTTGTTCGTAACGTGCTAAATCTATAGTTAAGTTTGAGTTAATTTGAGTGCGAACGCCTCGTTCATGGGCGTATTTTAAGAGTGGTGTTACATAGTTGTCGACGGATTTTTTTGAAAGCATAGGTTCTCCGCCTGTAATACTTAAAGAACGTAAATGAGGAATCTCATCTAATCGTTTTAATAAAAGCTCCATCGGAAGCGGGTTTGGATCTTTCGGCTGTAATGTGTAACCAACAGCGCAATGCTCGCAACGCATATTGCATAACGTCGTCGTTGTAAACTCAACGTTTGTTAATAGTAGTTTGCCGTACTCTTCAAGGTCCATATACGCTTCCCATGGATCGTAAGAAGGAGTAATCGGCTTCATTATTTGTGATATCGTCATATGAAATACTCCTTTGACTATTGAAATAACAATTTGTCCATTCTCTATAATAGAAGAATATGAGCTTTTTATAAAGTGAAACTTTTTTGTGAAAAAAGAGAGAGGGCTTACATTATAATGAATTACTGTGACGAAATTGATGAAATTACATGCCCATAGCAATCATTTTTGCGGTATAATAAAAGCAACTCGAATTAAAAGGAGAGTGCCTTCATGGGAAAAGCAATTCAAGGTAAAGATTCACAACTAGTATATTTGAAAGAACGTTTAAATATGTTCATTGAAGTAATTGATACGATTGAACCAGAAGAGGTAGAATTAGAAGATGTAGATCGTCTTCTTGCAATGTTAGATGAATTAGAACTGAAATGTGAGCAATTTAAAAAAGACGAATAATATATTAAAAAGGCTGCCACTACAAAATTGGCAGCCTTTTTCTGTGCGAATAATAGAAGGAATATAGAAAAAAAGGTATAATCAAGTTGTGAAAAATTTCATTTATACTTTAATAGCGTGAAATAAAGTGAAACTTTACTCAGTGGGGGGTCATTCCCCACTGAGTATTAGTTGAACCAATCGGGCGTTTACGGGCAGTTGATCTCCAACCTAACTTCTTTGCTCCACCTGAATTTTGAGGTGGGAGTCTTACTGCCCGTTAATGCGGGATAAATAAAAAGCTGAAGAGCATAACAATGGAATTTTCATCTCATAACGTTTTGGTAGCGTTCACAATTGAGGGGGAAGTACAATGGAAAAGCTTCAAGAAAGCATGTATCAACTAGTTGTTGAAACGTCAACGAACTTACCGAAGGATGTTCGTCGTGCGATTCAACAAGCGAAAGAGCGAGAAAATGCAGGGACTCGTTCAGCGATGGCACTTGGCACAATTACGAATAACATTAAAATGGCAGATGATAATATCTCGCCAATTTGCCAAGATACAGGGATGCCAACGTTTAAAATTTATACACCAGTTGGTGTGAATCAATTAAAACTGAAGGAAGCTATCTATAGTGCGCTTGAGCGGGCGACAAAAGATGGTAAACTTCGTCCAAACTCTGTTGATTCTCTTTTTGGAGACAATAGCGGAAACAATTTAGGACCAGGTACACCTGTTATTAAGTTTGAACAATGGGAAAAAGATTACATTGATGCACGTTTAATTTTAAAGGGCGGCGGTTGTGAGAATAAAAATATTCAATATAGCCTGCCTTGTGAAATAGAAGGACTTGGACGAGCTGGGCGTGATTTAGAAGGAATTCGTAAATGCCTTCTTCATGCAGTATATCAAGCGCAAGGTCAAGGGTGTAGCGCAGGAGTAATCGGCGTCGGTATCGGGGGAGACCGCACATCAGGTTACGAATTAGCAAAAAATCAATTATTCCGTACATTAGATGATGTAAATCCAGTTCCAGAATTACACAAGCTTGAAGAGTACGTATTAGAGAATGCGAATAAGCTTGGCATTGGTACGATGGGATTTGGCGGAGAAACAACTTTATTAGGTTGTAAAATTGGAGTATATAATCGTTTGCCAGCGAGCTTCTACGTATCTGTTGCGTATAATTGTTGGGCATATCGTCGTCTTGGCGTAACAATTCATCCTGAAACAGGTGAAATTATGGATTGGTTATACCAAGAAGGTGAAGATACACTTCAACAAGACGCTGCGCAAGAACAAACAGAGCAGCGTGAAATCGTATTACAAGCTCCAATTACAGAAGAGCAAATTCGTGAACTTCGTGTTGGTGACGTTGTTACAATTAACGGCATGATGTATACAGGACGTGATGCGATTCATAAACATTTAATGGATAACGATTGTCCAGTAGATTTAAAGGGACAAATTATTTATCACTGTGGTCCAGTTGTAGTGAAGGATGAGAATGACAATTGGCAAATTAAAGCGGCAGGTCCAACGACAAGCATTCGTGAAGAGCCATATCAAGGCGATATTATGAAAAAGTTCGGTATTCGTGCTGTAATTGGTAAAGGCGGTATGGGTGCTAAAACATTAGCAGCTTTAGAAGAACACGGTGGTGTGTACTTAAATGCAATTGGTGGTGCAGCGCAATATTATGCTGAATGTATTAAAGAAGTGAAAGATGTTGATTTCTTACAATTCGGTATCCCAGAGGCAATGTGGCATTTACGTATCGATGGTTTTAAAGCAGTTGTAACGATGGATTCTCATGGTAAAAGTCTACATGCTGATGTTGATAAAACATCACTTGAAAAATTGGCGAGCTTTAAAGAACCTGTATTTAAGTAAAGAGAAGTGCATCTCGAATTATTCGAGGTGCATTTTTTTGGTATATATAGAAAAACATGTTCAGCATGAAAGAAAGCAGGGAAACAGAAACTACAGGTACGATTATATATGGAAAGGAGACTATTTATGAAATATAAATGGTTATATATAGGTCTCATTTTTTCAATTATGATGGCACTTGTTCCAGTTTCAACATTTGCTTATACGAATACACCACATAACTGGGGAATCCCACGTCCTAAAAATGAAACGGTGCCAGATGCAGGGAAACTATATACAGAATTACTACAAAAAAATGGTGGGTTTTATTTAGGAGATACGAAGAAAAAAGATATTTATTTAACATTTGATAATGGATACGAAAATGGATATACAGGAAAGATTTTAGATGTACTGAAGGAGAAAAAAGTACCAGCAACTTTCTTTGTGACGGGACATTATATAAAAACACAAAAAGATTTATTATTAAGAATGAAAAATGAAGGACATATTATTGGTAATCATTCTTGGAGTCATCCAGATTTTACAACAGTAAATGATGCAAAACTTCGTGAAGAATTAACGAGCGTAACGGAAGAGATTAAAAAAGTTACTGGGCAAAAAGAAGTGAAATATGTACGCCCTCCGCGAGGCGTGTTTAGTGAAAGAACGCTAGCGCTTACGAAAGACATGGGATATTATAACGTGTTTTGGTCGCTTGCATTTCTTGATTGGAAAGTAGATCAGCAAAGAGGATGGCAATACGCTCATAATAATGTAATGACTATGATTCATCCAGGATCTGTTTTGTTACTTCATGCAATATCAAAAGATAATGCAGAAGCACTTGCGAAAATCATTGATGATTTGCGCGAGAAAGGGTATCATTTTAAAAGCCTAGATGATTTAGTAAAAAGCAATCAACCGTAAGCATGTATGCTTGCGGTTTTCTCATGCTATAATGATGTGTAAAAAGGATGGGGAAACGTATGTGGAGCGAACATGTTACGTTAGAATATCCGTACCATTTTGAGGAAGTACTAAAGCGTTTATCTTTCGACCCGTTAAACGTTATTCAATTAGACGAGAAAGTAATTTATGTCCCGCTTTTTATAGACGAAGAACAGATTGTTGTTCGTTTGCAAGGGATTGGTACTGTTCAAAATCCACAGTTTTGGATCTCTAGTCAGGCAGGAGATCAAGAGAAAGTAATGAAACGAATGAGATCCATTTTTCACTGGAATGAACCGTTTCAAAATATACAAAATCATTTTTTAAACACATCATTACGTCCACTATTTGAAACATATGCTTATACTCCAATTATTTTAGAATTTGATTATTTCGCTTGTCTTCTTCGCTGTATAATTCATCAACAAATAAATTTGAAATTTGCTACTGTGCTAACAGATCAATTTGTAAAACGATATGGGACAGAGAAGAACGGCGTTTTCTTTTTCCCAACACCAGAAAGAGTAGCAAACATTTCAATAGAAGAATTGAGAGAGCAGAAGTTTAGTCAGCGAAAAGCCGAATATATAGTAGGATTAGCAAAACATATTGTAGGCGGTAAATTAGATTTAGCAAGGATACAAAACGAAACAGAAGAAGTATCGGCACAATTGTTACCAATAAGGGGTATTGGAGCATGGACAGTGCAAAACTTTTTAATGTTTGGGCTTGGTCGGAAAAATATGTTTCCAAAAGCAGACATTGGAATTCAGCGCGCAGTGCAAGGTGTATTTCAATTAGATAATAAGCCTGATGATGCATTTTTAGAAAAAGTGAAACAAGAGTGTGAACCATATTGCAGTTATGCAGCGTTATATTTATGGAAAAGTATAGAGTAGAGGTGTAATAATGATACAAAAGCAACAAGAGAGTAAGTTGGAAGTTGGTCAAACGTTTCCTGTGACAATTAAACGTCTTGGGATTAACGGAGAAGGCGTTGGTTATTTTAAGAGACAAGTTGTTTTCATTCCAGGGGCATTACCAGGAGAAGAAGTTGTTGCTGAAGCAACGAAAATTCAGCGTGGCTTCGCTGAAGCGAAAGTGAAAAAAGTTCGTAAATCCTCACCACATCGTGTGAAAGCACCATGTTCAGTATATGAGGAGTGTGGTGGCTGTCAATTGCAGCATTTAGATTATAAAGAACAATTAAATCAAAAGCGTGATATCGTTGTACAAGCATTTGAGAAGTACATGAATAACAGTCTGGAAGAGAAAATTCGTCCGACGCTTGGTATGGAAAATCCATGGCATTATCGTAATAAAAGTCAATTGCAAGTGGGGCGTAAAGACGAAAAGGTTATTACAGGGTTATATAAGCAAAACTCACATCAGTTAATTGATATTTCTCATTGCATGATTCAGCATAAAGCAACGAATGAAGCGACAAAAGTTGTAAGACGTATATTAGAAAAATTAAATGTTTCTATTTACAATGAGAAAAAACAAAAAGGTTTAGTACGCACAATTGTGACACGTACTGCAGTTCAAACAGGGGAAGTGCAAGTCACACTTATTACAACAAAAGAAGAATTACCAAATAAAGATCAATTTATCGCAGAAGTGCAAAAACAAATGCCAAGTGTTAAATCAATTATGCAAAACGTAAACTGGCGTAAAACATCTGTTATTTTCGGTGATAAAACATTTAAATTAGCTGGAAAAGAAGTAATTCAAGAAACACTAGGTGATTTATCATTTGAATTATCAGCACGCGCATTCTTCCAATTAAATCCAGAACAAACAGTTGTTTTATACGATGAAGCGAAAAAAGCAGCTGCTTTAACAGGAAACGAGAAGATTGTGGATGCGTATTGTGGTGTCGGTACGATTGGACTTTGGCTTGCGAATGATGCAGCGGAAGTACGTGGTATGGATGTAATTCCAGAAGCGATTGAAGATGCAAAGAAAAATGCAAAACGCCACGGATTCACAAATGCAAAGTATGAAGCTGGTAAAGCGGAACAATGGTTACCAAAGTGGGTAAAAGAAGGCTGGCGTCCAGATGTCATTGTTGTCGACCCACCGCGTACAGGTTGTGATGATAAATTACTTGAAACGATTTTAAAAGTGAAACCGAAACAAGTTGTTTACGTGTCTTGTAACCCTTCCTCATTAGCACGTGATGTGGAAACATTAATGGAGAGCTATGAAGTGGAGTATGTACAACCAGTTGATATGTTCCCGCATACTGCGCATGTAGAAAATGTAGTGAAACTTGTTAGAAAGTAACATTCAATAAGGATATGTCCCTCACAAAGCAGGAGCTATGTGAGGGTATATTTTATTTAGCGAATGGAAGTAAGGAGAATATAATGAACAATTATAAATTGACGATTCAATATGATGGTGCGCGTTATAAAGGGTGGCAACGTCTTGGTAATAATGACAATACGATTCAGGGGAAAATCGAAAGTATAATATCTGAAATGGTCGGAAAAGAAATTGAAATTATCGGCTGTAGTAGAACGGATGCTGGTGTACACGCTTTGAATCAAGTAGCTAACTTTCAAAGTGATGAGAAGTTAGTAGAACATAAAGTAAAAAAGTATTTAAATCAATATTTACCAAATGATATTAGTATTACGAGTGTAGAAGAAGTACCAGATCGTTTCCATGCTCGTTACAATTCTAAAGCAAAAACATATCTTTATAAAATTTGGAATGAAGAGCATACGAACCCATTTATGCGTAAATACAGCATGCACGTGAATAAACAATTAAATGTGAAAAGCATGAAAGAAGCTGCGAAACATTTAGTTGGTTCACATGACTTCACTGCCTTTTCAAATGCAAAGTCTAAGAAAAAATCTATGGTTCGAGAAGTGTATACACTTGATGTTTCCGAAGAATCAGGATTTGTACAAATTAGAGTAAGTGGTAACGGATTCCTTCATAACATGGTGCGGAAAATTGTTGGAGCATTAATTGAAGTTGGATTAGGGCAATTAGAGGCGGACGCAATTCCAAACATTTTAGAGGAAAAACAACGTAATCAAATTAATTGTCTTGCTGAGGCGAGTGGATTGTATTTGGAGAATGTTGAATTTTAATAATAAGTAAAAAAATCGAGCTGATAAGGCTCGATTTTTTTGCACTCTGAAATTAAGAAGATTTCTCTTTCTTCATACGTAGCTTCAAATTCCAAAAAGCAGCAAGCATAATAGCTGCAAAGGAGCCGCTAATTGTGCCTAAGAGCTTTGCATGAGGAAAGCTGCTCATATCAATGAATAGCATTATACATAGAATGGTAGGGAAAAGACCTAAGTAGTGTAATAACTTCAACTTCTTATCATTACTCATATACATTGCCCCTTTCTAGCATATTATACGTTTATTATAACATATTTTACCAATTTCTTTACACTTGGAGAAAGATTCATTTCATATGTGTAAGTGCAATTTTTTAATTCGATATTGTAAGTTTTGTCTACTCAATCCTAAAAATTTTGCGGCTTGTGAGATATTACCTTTATTTTCTTTAAGAATTTGATGGATATATTTCTTTTCCATTTCTTCGATTATACGTTTTAAAGTTTGTGGCGTATCAGTATTGTGACTAGTTAGCGGAGTCTGCATATTCAGTTCCTTTTTTGCTAGTTCGCGAAAGTGCGTTGGCATATGGAACGCTGTAATGATATCTTCATCTTCTATTAAGTTCATGGAGCCTTCAATTATATGTTCTAGTTCTCTCACATTACCAGGCCAATCGTATTTATAGAAGAAGTTATTTACGTTTAAATCTACATCTTTTACGCTAAGATCAAATTGGATATTGTATTTTTCAATAAAGTGTTGAACAAGATATGCAATATCTTCTTTTCGTTCCCGTAAAGGTGGAAGACATAAAGTAACAACGCTTAATCGGTAATATAAGTCTTGTCTTAATCGATTGTGTGCTATGGCTTCAAGAGGATCTTCATTAATAGTTGCTATAATACGAACATCAATTTCTTTTTCTTGCGCCCCCCCAATTCTTCGTATTGTTTTCTCTTGTATAGCACGCAATAATTTAGCTTGAAGTGCTGGGCTTAATGAGTTGATTTCATCTAATAACAAAGTTCCCCCATTTGCCTCTTCAAATAAACCAGGTTTATCTATTGCTCCTGTAAAAGCACCTCGATTTGTACCAAATAGTAAACTTTCCATTAAGGTTTCTGGTATAGCGGCACAGTTTTGCGAAATAAATGGTTTTGTTGAACGCTGGCTTTCATTATGGATGCTTTGTGCAAATAGCTCTTTACCGGTCCCTGTTTCCCCGATGATAAGTATGGAGGATGGCGTACGTATTACTCTCTTTGCTTCTGTAATGACCGATTGAATAGCTCTAGAATCACCAATTATGTGATCAAAGGTAAACTTAGTATTTTGTTTTCGAGAAAGGTTCGTTTTCATTGTTTGTTTTAAATGACTAATCTCTTTTGAAATTTCAATAGCGCCTTTAATTTTTCCATTTTCTATTATAGGAAAAGTATCGTTAATCGTCGTAATCTCTTGTCCTTTATTGTTAAAATACGTTTGTTTTATATTTTTGTTTGTTTTTCCAAGTTTTAAAGCCTCTATAAGAGTACTATTTTTATTTTCTTCAAATGCAAATACTTCTAAAGGATTTTTATCTAGCACATCTAAGCGATCCATTGATTCAATTTCCATCATTTTACGGTTATAGATAATCGTTTTACTTTCCTCATTAATAATATGGATCCCAATATCTAGTTCATTGAGTAAAGTTTCGTATAGCACATTCATTTCAATAATCTTTTTAAAATTGATTTCTTCTGTATGCATGTATTATCTTCTCCTCGTTATACCCTATGAAGACTGACTTTTTATAATTTTATTAAAATTCTTATAAAATCGCAAAATTTTTTTGCTATTTTCTCTTAAAAATTTTCAAATGATAGAAAAATTTTGCGGTTATGCAGATTTTTTTCGTAAGAAATCCTAATTTTACATAGGTATTGAGGTTGGTACGTATTTTGCATGAATAGTAGTTAAGATCTCTAAATTTAAAGAGTAGGGGGATTATGAATCTTTATAGTGTATGCAACGTTTCAGTTTCAATTAATAAGAGGGAGGAATTTATAAAGTGAAGACGGTTATAGAAGGCGTGTATAGTCCTTGTTACGGGAAAGTAGAGAAATTATTTGTTACTGAAAGTTCTTACGTATATGAGTGGGAAAAATTAGCGTTAATTGAAACAATAGATAAGCAGCAGGTGGAAATTAAAGTGGGAATCAGTGGTTATATCGAATCATTAGAAGTGGTAGAAGGACAAGCTATCGCTGATCAAAAACTATTAATAACAGTGAGGGATGACCTTTTAATAACAGGTAGTGATTAATATAAGTAGTATGTATTTTTGCTCTTTTAAATAATTATTTTTACTATGAAGAATTTTAAAAACGCTTACATTAAATGGGTTTGCAAAGTGAAAAGGGGGGATTTATATGATGGATCAAAACCAAGGATTAAAAAGAGAATTGAAAAGTCGGCACATATTTATGATTGCACTCGGAGGGGTTATTGGTACTGGGCTTTTTTTAGGATCCAGTTATACAATTCATGAAGCTGGACCTGGAGGAGCGATTGTAGCGTATCTTGTCGGTGGATTTGTTATGTATTTAACGATGCTCTGTCTTGGAGAGTTAGCGGTTGCGATGCCTGATGCAGGATCGTATCAAACATATGCTACAAAACATATTTCACCTGCAGCGGGTTATGTAGTGGGATGGATGTCGTGGCTAAACTGGACGGCTACGATAGGCATTGAATTAATTGCAGTTAGTATATTAATGAAACGTTGGTTTCCAGATGTATCATCATGGATTTGGTGCGTAGTGTTTGCTGTATTACTCTTTGTTATTAATGCGTTATCTTCAAGAAGTTTTGCGGAAGTTGAATTCTGGTTTGCAAGTATTAAAGTAATTACAATTATTGCATTTATCATTTTGGGCGGGGCAGCAATGTTTGGTTTTCTAGATATGAAAGGAAATGAACCAGCGCCGATGTTTTCTAGCTTTACTGATTATGGTGGATTGTTCCCAAATGGATTATCAGCCATTTTAATTACGATGATTGCAGTTAATTTTTCCTTCCAAGGAACAGAACTAGTTGGTATTGCAGCTGGTGAGAGTGAAAATCCAGAGAAAACTATCCCGAAGGCAATTAATAATACAGTTTGGCGCATACTTATTTTCTTTGTACTATCTATTTTTATTCTTGCGGGACTATTTCCTTGGCAGCAAGCAGGAGTGATAGAAAGTCCATTCGTAGTTGTATTTGATAAAATTGGTATTCCTTATGCGGCTGATATTATAAATTTCGTTATTATTACAGCTGTACTATCAGTTGCGAATTCAGGATTATATGCAACTTCCCGTATGCTATGGTCTATGTCTAATCAAGGAATGATTAGCCCGATTTTTGGTAAATTATCTAAAAACGGTGTTCCTATTTATGCATTGATTGTAAGTACGTTTGTAGGGTGTCTCTCATTACTATCAGGTATTTATGCGGAAGATACAGTTTATTTATGGCTTCTTTCTATTGCTGGGTTTGGAGCGATATTAGTTTGGGCATCTATTGCTTTATCTAACCTATTAGCTAGAAGGACATACGTGAAGCAAGGGGGAGATATTAAGGATTTGAAATTTAAAACACCACTGTATCCATTTGTTCCAATTCTTGCTTTAGTATTAAATTTAACAGTAATTGTAGCTATGGCTTTTATTCCAGAACAAAGAATGGCATTATATTGTGGTATTCCATTTATGATCGTTTGTTTACTGTTTTACCGTGCTACTAGAAATAAGAGAAGTAAAGTAGAACATACTGAAAAGACAAATACAACCGAATTAGAAAGTTTATAATAGTGATTAATTTGGAGACTGTAAGATTGTAAACAGTCTCTTTTTTTGTGAAAATAAATTTGGAAACATACTACGTATGCAAAGGGGAATTAGCAATGAATCAAGAAGTTTCACAGCTATTAGAACAGATTGATTTACGAAAAGAGGAGCTACTAGAACTTACAAAAACTTTAATTCGTTTTGAAACACCAGCACCACCAGCAAGAAATACAAATGAGGCGCAAGAATTTGTTGCGGAGTTTCTAAAAAAACGAAATTTTAGTATTGATAAATGGGATGTATATCCAAATGATCCGAATGTTGTTGGAGTGAAAAAGGGGACAGCAAGTGAGTCACATAAAAGTCTCATTATTAATGGACATATAGATGTTGCAGAAGTATCAAAGGACGAACCGTGGGAAACAAAGCCGTTTGAGACGTTTATAAAAGATGGTTGGTTAGTTGGGAGAGGCGCGGCAGATATGAAAGGTGGACTAGCTGGAGCCTTATTTGCTATGCAGCTTTTAGAAGAAGTGGGGATTGAATTACCTGGAGATTTAATTTTTCAATCGGTAATTGGCGAAGAAGTAGGAGAAGCAGGGACACTTCAATGTTGTAAGCGTGGTTATGATGCTGATTTTGCAGTAGTAGTTGATACAAGTAATTTACATATGCAAGGGCAGGGCGGCGTAATTACTGGATGGATTACAGTGAAAAGCCCGCAAACGTTTCATGATGCAACACGTAGACAAATGATCCATGCTGGAGGACGTCTATTTGGAGCGAGTGCGATTGAGAAAATGATGAAGATTGTCCAAAGCTTACAAGAGTTAGAGCGTCATTGGGCAGTCATGAAAACATATGAAGGCTATCCATCTGGAACAACAACAATTAATCCAGCTGTTATTGAAGGAGGACGTCATGCGGCATTTATTGCGGATGAGTGCCGATTGTGGATAACCGTACATTTTTATCCAAATGAAACGCATGAACAAATAATAGAAGAAATAGAAGAGTATTTAGGAAAAGTGGCAGCAGCAGATCCATGGTTAAGAGAGAACCCACCACAATTTAAGTGGGGCGGAGAATCAATGATTGTGGATCGTGGCGAAATTTTTCCTTCTTTAGAAGTAGATAGCGAACATTTTGCTGTCAAAACGCTAAGTTCAGTACATGAATCTATTTTATCTAAAAATGCAATTTTAGATATGTCAGCAACGGTAACTGATGGCGGATGGTTTAGTGAGTTTAACATTCCAGCTGTTATTTACGGACCAGGTACATTAGAAGAAGCTCATTCAATAAATGAGAAAGTTGAAGTTGAGCAGTTAATTGAATTTACAAAAGTAATAACAGCGTTCATATATGAATGGTGTCATACAAAAAATAGATTAGTATATTGAAATTGTACAGGTATGTACTTGTACGCTTTTTTAGTGAACTATTTCAGAGTTGAACATAAACAACTGAAATAGTCCTTTATTTTTCTATGTTTTTCGTTTTATTTCAATTAATTTCTCTTTAGCTAATTCAACGGCAATCGCATCATCTAAATAGCCGATTGGAAAAAGATAATCGGGGATAATGTCTGTTGATAAAATGAAATATAGTAAGGCACCCCCAATAATTGCACGCTCTTCGGTTGAAATGGTTTCTGTACAAAATTGTTGGTACATATTTGTTAATTGCTCAATGAAAGGACCAGCACTATCAATTTGTTCTATTTTACTTTTGAAACTCTCGTGAATACGTTTTTCGCCTTCAGTAGTTTGAGCATAGCGCTCGTAATTTTCAAGTTCTTGTTTTACACGAGTTGTTGTGTATTCGAAGTCGAATAGGTTAGAGGATTGTAATGTTTGTTGAATTGTATCGAGAGATGTGTACATATCTGCTTTTTCCTTATTTATGTGTGGAGAGTTAGGGTACATTTCATCAAGTAATAATTGCGGTGGAACTTGTAGACAGTTTGCGAATTTTTGTAAATGGTTTTGCTTCGGTTGTTGTTTGCCATTAATTATTCTTGAAATTGTTGCAGGATCAATATTTGTAAGTGTTCCTAGTTGGCGCATAGATAGAGCGCGCTCCTTTAACAGTTTCTTTATTAATTTACCGAGCCGCTCATTTGGATTTCCATTGGGCATAATGTAGGCACTCCTTTTCTATTGTCTATCGTTGAAAAAATGTTGAGCATTTATTACAAGTATATGAAACAGACAGGCACAGTTGCTCAACATTTTCATAATATGCAACGAAAAGTGAGAAAAGGGGTGACTGTACGATGAGTACGGCAGGTTTATTTTCAATTTTTTTAATCGGGATTGCGTCTAATTTAGATAATGCAGGTGTTGGGATTGCATATGGCATTCGTAAAATTCGAATTTCGTGGCTTAACAATTTTATCATCGCATTTTTTGGATTTTTATTTACTTTACTAGCTGGATTTTTTGGGAATTGGATCGCATTATTTATTTCAGAGTTCACAGCAAACATTATTGGAGCAATCGTTTTAGGAATAATCGGGGTGTTTATTTTATGTCAGCCTTTCTTGAGTCAAAAAGATACCGTAGAATCTAAAGATAGTAGTGTACTTATGGGGGTTTTACGTAATCCAGAAAAAGCAGATTTTGATGGTTCTAAAACAATTAGTTTTTCTGAAGCAATTGTTTTAGGAGTTGCATTGTCCATAAACAATATTGCAGGTGGATTTGATGCTGGAGTAACAAATTTAAATCTTTGGCTTACGGCATGTATTTCTGGAGTTTTTAGTTTTATTTGTATTAGTGGTTTTACGTATGTTGGTAAAAGATTTTTAGCTGAATACTTAGGGAAATGGGCAACTGTAATTGCAGGTGTGTTATTAATTCTTATTGGAATTGATCAATTGTTGTAAGAATGATAGGGAAAACAGTATTCGAGTATTTCCTTGGAAATACACTAAGAAATTGCATATATCGACGTGAAATCTTTTCACGGTAATGAAAGATTGTAAGTATTATACAAATCTTTGTGTGTAAAAAGGTTTAAAAAAGTAAAAGCACCTGCATAGGTGCTTTTTAGCGTATATCTTCAATTAGTTGTGCACATTCATCATCATGCATACTGTACTCACTTAAAACTTGAATACAAAGCCATTTCAGTTCTTCGATACTATGCTCAAGTTCTTCGGGAAGTACATGGTAAATGTCTTCAAGTCCCATTCCGAAATGAATAAGTTCTAATACTTGATCATCGATGTTCCGATCCATTAATAGTTCAAGCACTTCTAAATTGAATATGTATCGGTGAGATTCATCGAGTGAAACAACTTTTAGTTTCAAACTTTCTACAATACTCAATATAAAAAGAAGAATTGTTTTTTCGAGAACAGGTTGTTTCTCCATTTGAAATATGAGTTTCATCTTTTACACCTCCACATACAGCGCTAGGTTGTACTATATTATTCAGGAGGGGGGAGCAAATATGCATAATAAAGAGAACTTTTATTACTGTTTTTTTGAATTGTGTTGATGCCTGGTAGAACGGATTTTTTGTGAAATAAAAAATCCTGCCAATATAGCAGGATAACTTCTAAATTAAAACATACTCCAACCTTCTTGGGCAGAAAGTAATTCAAGAATTTTAAAACCAGCGATACTATTTCCGTTTGCATCTAAAGCTGGTCCGAAAATACCGATTCCCATTTCGCCTTTTACGCAGCCGAAAATGCCGCCCGCTACACCACTTTTTGCAGGGATTCCAACACGAATTGCAAATTCACCAGATTCATTATACATCCCGCAAGTAACCATAAATGTTTTACAAATTTTCGTAATATGTTTAGGGATGATCTGTTTCTTTTTATAAGGATCATATCCATCCATTGCAAAGATTAAACCAATACGTGCTAGGTCGATACAGTTAACCTCAATTGCACATTGACGCGTATATAAATCCATAAGTTCTTCAATATCGTTATCGATGATGCCATTTTGTTTCATATAGTAACAAAGAGAACGGTTTAAGTAAGCTGTTTCTAATTCAGAAGTGGCAACTTTAGAAGAATAACTAATAGTAGGATTGTCTGTTATATCACGCACAAATTGAAGAATGCGTTCCATCTTCTCCTCGTTATCATTACCAGCTAGCATACTTGTAATAGCTAATGCACCCGCATTAATCATTGGATTAAGAGGCTTGGAAGAACTTGTTGTTTCAAGCTTAATAATAGAATTAAATGGGTCACCAGTTGGTTCCATTCCAACTTTAGAAAATACATATTCTTCACCACGGTCTAAAAGGGCAAGAGCAAGTGTAATTACTTTAGAAATACTTTGAAGAGTAAATAGTGTTTGTGAGTTACCAGCATGGATATATTCTGTTTCTTTATGGAAAATGGCAATCCCTAGATCATTTGGATTTGCATTTCCTAGTTCGGGGATATAAGTAGCAAGTTTTCCTTTTTTCGTATATGGTTTTACTTGTTCTAACAACTGCTGTAAGTTGTTTGTTTCAATGCACTGCATAGTACCAACGCTCCTATTTCGAATTAGCTAAGTTTACTTTTCCCGATATGCTCGGAAATAAATAATAACATGAAAAAGTGGAATGATAAAACGAAAGTTGAATGTTCTATAGTGAGTCTTCAGTTTCGATTATTCCGTGTTATAAAAGGAAAATTTTCCTTTTATATAACAGTTTGGAAATAGGAGATTTATCCATAAAAAGTTCGGAAATAAAAACTACACATCTATACAACTATATGTTATTATGGTTATGTAAATAGAAAGCGTTTTCTAAAGCGTACTTATAATGATAACGATTTCATAAATTTGATAGGGGGAATTAAAATGTTGCAGTTTCTACAACGTATTGGTAAAGCGTTAATGCTTCCAATCGCCGTACTACCAGCAGCAGGATTATTGCTTCGTTTAGGACAAGAAGATGTATTTAATATTCCTGTTATGGCACAGGCCGGTGCAGCAATTTTTGATAATTTAGCACTTATTTTTGCAATTGGTGTTGCAATCGGTTTGTCTATTGATGGTAGTGGAGCAGCAGGACTTGCTGGGGCAATTGGATATCTTGTTTTACAAAATACAACGAACGCTCTAAGTAAGGCATATTCAGCAGCAGAGCTGAATGATAAATTAAAAAGTGTTCAGGATTTAGTCGGTTCAGCAGATCCAACTAAATTAGCAGATACAATGACAAAAGTTTCAAAAGCAGCGGCGTTAACGCCAAAAATAAATATGGCCATACTCGGTGGTATTATTGCTGGGGTTGTTGCTGGATTACTATACAACAAATTCCATAAGATTAAACTACCAGAATGGTTAGGATTCTTTGCTGGAAAACGGTTCGTACCAATCATTACTTCAATTGTAATGCTTCTTTTAGGATTAGTATTCGGTCAAATTTGGCCAACAATTCAAAGTGGTATTGATTCAGTAGCACACGGTATCGTAAACTTAGGTTCAGTTGGTGCTGGTTTATTCGGATTATTAAACCGTTTATTAATTCCAATCGGTTTACACCACGTAATGAATACATACTTCTGGTTTGTACTTGGTGACTTTACAAACGCAGCTGGTGATATCGTTCATGGTGATATTGCACGCTTCTTTGCAAAAGATCCATCAGCAGGTATGTTTATGACTGGTTTCTTCCCAATCATGATGTTCGGTTTACCGGCAGCATGTTTCGCAATGATTGCGGCTGCGAAACCAGAAAAACGTAAAATGGTTACAGGTATGTTAGGTGGCCTAGCATTAACTTCATTCTTAACTGGTATTACAGAACCAATTGAATTCTCATTCATGTTCTTATCTCCAGTACTATATGGTATTCATGCAGTATTAACAGGTCTTTCTTTATTCATTACAACAACACTTGGCATTCATGATGGTTTCTCATTTAGTGCCGGTGCAATCGATTACGTTTTAAACTTCGGTATTGCAACAAAACCAGTGTTACTAGCAGGAATCGGTTTAATTTACGCAGCAATTTACTTCGTAGTATTCTACTTCTTAATTAAGAAGTTCGACTTGAAAACTCCTGGTCGTGAAGATGACGATGAGTTAGCTGAAGAGGGTGATGCACCAGTTGCAGGTTCAATTGGTGAAACTTACGTAGCAGCTTTAGGCGGAAAAGAAAACTTAACAGTTATTGATAACTGTGCAACGCGTTTACGCTTACAAGTGAAAGATGCAGGTTTAGTAAATGAACCAGCATTAAAACGCGCAGGTGCAAAAGGCGTTATGAAATTAAGTAACACAAGTGTACAAGTTATCGTAGGTACAAATGTTGAATCTGTTGCCGATGATATGAAAAAACACGTATAAATAGTTAGATAAGAGGATATCCAAAAAGATTGATAACACCAGTCTTTTACAGGATATCCTCTTTTATTATGTTGAAATTTTAAAGGGAATCTTACTTTTGTAAATTTTCTTTTTCTTTTTTATACATATAGGTTGGTAATATGTTCAGCGCATGATAAAGTAGGGATGACATAGAATGGAATGTCTATAATCTACTGAAATGATTTGGAGAAAGTCTTGTGTAGATGAATTAAATTATCGGTAAATAAGGGGAAAAAGGTAATCATGGATCAGGAAAAAAATACTGTTAATGGGAAAGTACGTCGTCCGATTGTATACATAAAAAGAACAATCATTCTCGCCCTACTATTTTCACTTGTATATTTCATGTATATAAAAATTATTGCGCATAATAAAAAAGAGGAAACTTTAAAAGCAGCAGCAGAAATGAAGAAGCAAGAAGAGATAAAAAAGATAGAAGAAGTGAAAAGGCAAGAAGCTGAAAAACAAAGAAAACAAAAAGAACAGGAAGAACAGATAAAACAGGCGCAAGTTATAGAGAAACCTGCTGAGGGACCGCCTCAAGAAATTAATGAAAACGCTCAATTGGATCAATATTTACAGAGCATGGGATTTAGTGGGACAGCTGTTATTGTGAAGAATGGGAAAGTTCTTGTGAATAAAGGATACGGCATGGCTAATAAAGAGAAGCAAGTGCCGAATAATTCAGAGACGACCTTTTATATTGGTTCTATTTCAAAAGCATTTGTGGCGACTGCTATTATGCAATTAAAAGATCAAAATAAGTTACAAGTAGAGGATACAGTTGCAAAGTATATTCCAGACTTTCCTCAAGGTAATAGCATTCAGTTAAAACATCTATTAACACATACATCAGGCATTCCGGAATATGAGCAGGGAAAAGAGGATATTTCTCATGAAGAACTGATAAAGCGGATAGGAAATCAAAAGCGTATCGGGAGTCCAGGAGAGAAATGGAAGTATTCCGATTCGAACTACTCTATACTTGCTTACATTGCTGAGAAGGTAAGTGGACAGTCGCTCGAAGAATATATAAAACAACATATTTTTGCGACTGCGGGTATGAAACATTCTGGTTTCGGTACAGCGTTGGAACAAACAAGATTCCCATCAACGGGTTATAAAATAGTGAATAACAATATGACAACACCTAATATTCCAAGCATGTCACAACTATATGGTTGTGGTGATATATATACGAGCGCGCATGATTTATATTTATTTAATGAAGCACTCTTTTCTGGAAAATTAATTTCAAAAGAGAGTTATAATCAAATGTTTACAGCCGTGAAAAAGGATTATGGATTTGGCTGGTATGTAGATCCAGGAAGCTATTCAAATCACGGTGTAATGCCAGGTTGGAATTGCTTAAATGGTTTTAGTAAAAATGGTAGTGTATATGTGGTTTTATTATCTAACATTCAAAATAACATTAAATCATTTGGTAAAGTGAATAACGACATTTATACGATGTTGCGGAATATTGAAGTGTAAGAGGCTATCCTTTTGGATAGTCTTTTTTGTATTGAGGAAATATATGTGCGGTTCGATGATGAAATAAATGGAAAATGGGAGGTTTATGAGTATACATAAGCATCATGCACGCAATGCGAAACGAATTTTGTGTATTACGGTGTAGCTGCCATTGTGACAATTGAAAATTAATATATATATAAAGATAGATGGGAAACTATCGATCTTTTTTTATGCTCTGAAACAATTATTTCTTTTAGAAAATGTATGCCTTACCTATCACAAAAAAAGTCTGCTTTGTATAAATTAAGATGTATGGATGTAAATTTTTATACTTTAAAAATAATAGGAGGAGAAGCATATGTGTCTGTTCAGAAAATATTGGCATAAATTATCCAGACTGTTTAATAGACAATTAGGCTATTTTTTAGATGACAAGTTACTGCCTGCTGTGGAACGACTTTTATTTTCACAAAACTTTGCGAGATTTATTCAAAGAAATTCTAAGCAAGCTACGGAAGAGTTTATAGAATCAAGTCAATTTCAATCTATTATTTGTAACATTTTAAAAGAATGCAATACATCACCTTTTAAGGAAATTGCAAAGCAATATTTAGGTAAAAACGTAGAAATTACTGTGACAGTTGGACAGTTAATAGGTGTTATTGTAGCAGTTGGTGACGATTTCTTAACGCTGCAAGAAGGAATAGGAACTGAAGTTTTATTACCATTTACAAGTATTATATCAATGAAAGAAGTGTAAGAAAGGAGACTTATATATGTTATTTACTGATGAATTGCGTAACCATGTTGGTGAATTAGTGCAAGTTGTGACAGCGGCCGAAATTGTTGCAGGTATTCTTTTATCTGTTACGGACGGGGCAGTAAGTGTTCGTACATCTCCTTCTTATGGACCACCTGAAGATGTACTTGTGCGTATTCCTATTATTGCTTATGTTCGCTTGGAAGGGTAAGAGTGATACAAGTATGAGAATATCAGTTGTTATTCCAGCGCATAATGAAGCAAGTACTTTATCACAAGTTTTAGTAGAAGTGGAGAAGCTGAAGCCGTATGAAATTATTGTAGTAGATAATGGATCGACAGATGGAACGAATGAAGTCGCATTACAGCATAGTTGCCATGTAATTTATTATAAACATTCTCTTGGTAATGATGTAGGAAGGGCAATTGGAGCTAGAGAAGCAAAAGGTGAAATTGTATTGTTTTTAGATGGTGACATCGTTATTGAGAGTAAAGAGCTACAACGTTTCGTGAAAGGAGTTCAGCAAGGGCATCAAATTGTTGTGAATAATTTAACATGGTCTGTTTATTTAAAGATGAGACCACACTATACGACAGTTGGAAAATTCATGTTGAATCGTTATTTGAATAAAAAAGAGCTTGTTGTTGGTTCTTTAATCGCAATTCCACATGCGATGAATCGAGATGTTATTGAGAATCTTGGGTGGTGGAATTTAGCAGATCCAGCACTATTTCAAGCGATGGCGATGTCTAGAGGAGTAGATATTGCCGATATGGCTTCGGTCGATGTAATTCACACGAATAAGGTTCGTCCTGTGCATACGGGTACATCACCTGGTTCTCCTTATCCGAAGGCGACTAGTCGTATTATGGGTGATCATTTGTGTGCTTTGCAATACGTAATCGAAACATATGGTAAACGTGGCGGTTTTTCGGAGGGAAACAGGGATAGAGAGTTTATAGGGAAGTATAAACCAGTTTTATTACAAAAGGAAAAAGCGAAATACAGTGCTATTATACCCGTATCAGAAGAAAAAATGACTATAAGATCTGTCATACAGGAAGTGAAAAAGGCAGGTGTAGATGAAATTATAGTTGTTGCGAATGGAGCAGATACCGAGACAATTAAACAAGCAAAGCTAGAGAATGTTATTGTAGTTGAATTCGCGAAGGCACTTGGACATAATGTAGCACGAGCGATAGGGGCTATGCATGCTACGGCAGATATTTGTTTATTTGTTGATGGTGATTTTGCTATTCCGGCAAAAAAGCTAATTCCATTTTTGCATGCTATTGAAGACGGAAATGATGTGGCGTTAAATGATTTGCAATGTTTGTTAGATATGTTTCACCCGGCAGATCCAATTAGTATGGGGAAATATTTCGTGAATTTGGTAGCGAAACGACCAGATTTATGGAACAACTCATTAACGGCAGTGCCACATGCTATGCATAAAAAGGTAATAGAGAAAATTGGATATGATTCCCTTATCATTCCACCATTAGCTCAAATGAAAGCTATTTTAGAAGAATGCTCTATTACAGCAGTGGAATTTGTAGATGTTATAAAAACAAATCGAGTACGTCCAGAGCAACATGGGTTTGTAAATGGAAGAATTCCTGCATTCGATCGTATTTTCGGTGATCAGCTTGAGGCGATTGCTTATTTATTACAACATACGAATGGGCGCGGGAGTTTTACAGACGGAGAAAGGGATAGAGATATAATACTACAATTGAGAAGGGAAGAAGAGAATATAGATGAATGCTAGTAGTAAAGTAACCATTATTGGATTAGGATATGTTGGCCTTCCTTTAGCGGTCCTTTTTGCAGAAAGAGGACATGCTGTACTTGGATTAGATAAAGATAATAGGAAGATAGAATCAATAATTAAAGGAGAAAGTTATATTCCTGATGTTTCTTCTAACGTATTACAAAATTTATTGAACGAGAGAAAATTAATAGTAAATACACCAGATAAAGGTTTTGCGGAGTTCCAAAATAGTGAGTATGTTATTGTGACTGTGCCTACGCCAATTAATGAGAATAAAGAACCCGATTTAAGTGCACTCGTTTCAGCCTCCCATTATATACAACAACACCTTCAAGAAGGACAAACCTTCATTTTTGAAAGCTCCACATATCCAGGTACACTGGAGGAAGTTATCATTCCTATTATTTCTCAAACAGGTAAAAAGGTAGGAGAAGATTATTATATTGGGTATTCTCCAGAGCGAATTGATCCAGCGAATAGCCAGTATTCAGTTGAAACAATTCCAAAAGTTATTAGTGGACAAACCGAGCAGTGTAAACAAAAAGTACAGGATTTGTATAGCACTATATTTGATGTAGTTGTTCCAGTTAGTTCTCCGAAAGTAGCGGAGATGTGTAAGCTATTTGAAAACATTCAGCGCTTAGTTAATATTTCATTAGTAAATGAGTTAAATATACTTTGTGAAAGTTTGAATATTAATTTTTATGAGGTGCTTGAAGCGGCATCTACAAAACCGTTTGGATTTACTCCGTATTGGCCAGGACCAGGAATAGGAGGACACTGTATTCCGGTAGATCCTTTATATTTTCAATGGAGAATAAGAAAGGCTGGAGCAATTAGTCAATTAATTGAGGCAGCACATGTAATTAATGAAGAAATGCCAGCGAAAATAATCGGGAAAGTAAAAGGTGTGGTGCAATCACCCGCAACGGTTTTAATAGTAGGGATTGCATATAAGAAAGATGTAAATGATTTGAGAGAATCACCGGCGTTGCCAATTATTCAATTATTAATAAAAGAAGGATACAAGATAGAATATCATGATCCGTATATTTCTACAGCGAAAATTGGAGATACACTATATCAATCTGTTCCATTAGATGAACAAAGAATTAAACAAGCAAATTGTATTTTAATTGTAACGGATCACGCTAGCATCGATTGGAATCTTTTTAAAGGGATTGAGCGATTAATAGATACACGTGGAATCGTAAAGAAGGTGAGTGTATGAGTGAAAAATGTTTAATTACAGGTGGAGCAGGATTTATTGGTTCGCATTTAGCTGAAGAGTTGGTGAAAAGAGGTTATGAAGTTACTATTGTGGATAACTTCTATAAAGGAAAAAATAAATATCATAATGAGTTAATGAAAGAGCTCCGGGTTATTCCAATAAGCGTTTTAGATAAAAATTCAATTTATGAATTAGTGAATCAACATGATGTGGTGTTTCATTTAGCTGCAATTTTGGGAGTCAAAACTACAATGGAAAAAAGTGTAGAGCTTATTGAAACAAATTTCGATGGAACGAGAAATATTTTACAAGCAGCGTTAAAAGGGAAGAAGAAAGTAGTATTTGCATCTACTTCTGAAGTATATGGAAAGGGAGAGCCGCCATTCTCTGAAGAAGGAGATCGTTTATACGGTGCAACTTCCAAAATACGTTGGAGTTATGCAATTTGTAAAACGTTAGAGGAAACATTATGTTTAGGGTACGCATTAGAAGGTTTACCTGTAACGATTGTTCGTTATTTTAATATTTATGGTCCAAGAGCGAAAGATGGTCCGTACGCAGGAGTAATTCCACGATTTATTCGTGCGGCTTTGCAAGGTGACGATATTCTCGTGTATGGAGATGGAAAGCAGACACGCTGCTTTACGTATGTAAGTGATGCGGTCGAGGCAACAATTCGTGCAATGGATGAGAAGGTAAATGGTGAAATTATTAATATAGGTTCTGAGAATGAAAAAAATATAAGGGTAGTAGCGGAAGATATAAAAAAATTAACGAAGTCTATTTCCAAAATTGTGCACGTTCCATTTGAGGAAGTATATCCACATGGATTTGAAGAGATTCCAAATAGAAGACCAGACGTAACGAAATTAAGAGAACTCGTTCAGTTTCAAGCGAAAGTAACGTGGGAACAAGGATTGAAAGAAACTATTAAATGGTTTCGTGAAGAAAACAATGGCTAAGTCGTTATCAGTTATTATTCCCGTATGTAATGAAGTGGATACGATTTCAGATGTGGTTCAATCGGTAAAACCATTGAATCCAGTAGAGATTATTGTAGTAGCAAATGGTTGTAATGATGGTACAGAAGCGATTGCTGAGAGCTTAGGATGTACAGTAATCCAGCATAAAGAGTCACTTGGTAACGACGTTGGACGCGCAGTTGGTGCAAAACATGCGATAGGTGATGTATTACTGTTTGTAGATGGAGATTTTGCTATTCAAACTTCAAAATTACAATTATTCCTTAATCCGATTTTACATGATCAGGCGGACATCGTTTTAAATAATTTGGACGCATTATTTTTAAAGAAACAAAAACCGCACTCCGTGACAGTATGGCGCCAAATATTAAATGCAATGTTAGAGCGTGAAGAATTAAAAATTGATTCTTTATTATCTGTACCTCATGCGCTGACGAAGGAAGTTGTGCAAAGTATTGGAGACGAATGTTTTGTTAATCCTATTGTGGCTCATCTACGCCTAGCACAAAGTAAATGGAGAATTAGTCGTCATTGTGCAATTGACGTTATTACGCCAAATAAATTTCGTCCATTCGAGCATACTGCATATGGCACGGATCTTTCTCAATCTGAAAAACGAATGATAGGTGATCATATAGAAGCTGTAGCAGAGCGGATATTAGGCAGCGATGGGCGCGGAGGATATTATGATGGAAATAGGAAAAGAGAGAGTGTCTATCATACTCTAAATTTTGAAGATTTTTATCAAGGATGGGGCGTTACATCTAATTTGTATAAAGGAGAGCAATTATCGGTAATTATTCCTGTGCAAAATGAAGAGAAAACAATTGGAAACGTTATAGAAGAGCTTCGCAAAATTGAACCTTTTGAAATCATCGTTGTTGTAAATGGTTCGTCTGATAAAACGGCAACAATTGCAAAAGACAAGGGAGCAACAACAATTGTGTATAAAGAAGCACTTGGAAACGATGTGGGGCGTTCGCTTGGAACTTATTTTGCAAAAGGAGAAATTGTTTTATTTATAGACGGTGATTTTGTTATTCCAGCTAGTGAGCTATATCCCTTTGCAAAAGCTATTGCAGATGGAACGGATGTCGCATTAAATGATTTAAATCATTATTTAGATTTGAGAGTACCACTTCATCTTGTAACAGCATTTAAATATGCATTAAATTTAGCTTGTGATAGAAAAGATTTAGGAGTAGGCTCTCTTATTGCTGTACCTAATGCGTTTAGTCGTACTTGTTTGAAGGAAATAGGGTATAAATCATTATTGTCACCTTGTGTAGCACAAGTGAAAGCTGTACTTTCAGGTTTTGAAATCGCTTGTGTAAGTCGTGTCGATGTTGATAAGATGAACCGTATTCGTCCCAGTGAACATTTCGCAAAAATAGGTCATCCTCCAGCTGTCCTTCGAATTATTGGTGATCATATAGAAGGATTAGAGCAATTAATTGCATTAACAAACAGTCGTGGTGGATTTTACGATGGAAATAGAAAAAGAGATGTTTTATAGTGGTAACAAAAAAAGTGTACAACGTATGTACACTTTTTTGCTCTGTTATAAAAACTATAACAGATTAGGAGATAAGAGTATTACAGCTCTACAATGGGTATCGTTCTTATATTACAAAATAGGACTCGTATATAAGAATACCAAAAAAATACAATTAAAGAAAGGGTTAATTCTAAAGAGTTTTATATGAGGTTAACACTATGCATGTAGTAGTTTGCTCAACATTTCACAAACATGTCACAACTATTTCGTCCACTTCCGAAAAAAAGTAGTATTCTAAGTGTGTAAGCTGTTATATAAAAAATCGTAGTCCTGTACTAATCAAAAATGGAGGAGATTAGGATGACTCAAGTATTAGAAAATGTAAAAAGCGCGTGGGAAAACTTTAAAGGTGAAAAATGGAAAGCAGAGATTGATGTTCGCGATTTCATTTTAAATAATGTAAACGTTTACGAGGGAGAAGACTCTTTCTTAGCGGAAGCAACTGAAGCAACGAAACAACTTTGGGATCAAGTAATGGATTTAACAACAAAGGAACGTGAAAACGGTGGCGTTCTTGATATGGATACAAAAATTGTTTCTTCTATTACATCACATGAACCAGGATATTTAAATAAAGATATTGAAAAAGTGGTCGGTTTCCAAACTGATAAACCATTTAAACGTTCTTTACAACCATATGGTGGTATTCGTATGGCAGAACAAGCTTGTGAAGCGTATGGATATGAAATGGATAAAGAACTTAGCAAGATTTTCAGAGACTGGCGTAAAACTCATAATCAAGGTGTATTTGATGCATACACACCAGAAATGAAAGCGGCTCGTAAATCAGGTGTTATTACTGGTCTTCCAGATGCGTATGGACGTGGACGTATTATCGGTGACTATCGCCGCGTAGCGCTATATGGTATAGATCATTTAATTGAAGCGAAAAAAGCTGATTATAATTTAACTGGCGGTGTAATGAGCGAAGATACAATGCGTTTACGTGAAGAATTATCTGAGCAAATGCGTGCACTTCAAGAGTTAAAACAGATGGCTGCCTCTCATGGATTCGATATTTCTAAGCCAGCTACAAATGCACAAGAGGCCTTCCAATGGTTATACTTTGCTTATCTTGCAGCAATTAAAGAGCAAAACGGGGCAGCAATGAGCCTTGGACGTACCTCTACATTCTTAGATGTTTACATTGAAAGAGATTTAGCAAATGGTACTTTAACAGAAGAAAAAGCACAAGAAATTGTTGACCATTTCATTATGAAATTACGTCTTGTGAAATTTGCAAGAACACCTGATTATAATGAACTATTCTCTGGAGACCCAACTTGGGTAACTGAATCTATCGGTGGTATGGCGTTAGACGGTCGTCCGTTAGTAACAAAAAACTCATTCCGTTTCTTGCATACATTAGATAATTTAGGACCAGCACCAGAACCAAACTTAACAGTTCTTTGGTCTAAACAATTACCAGAGAACTTTAAAAACTACTGTGCAAAAATGTCTATTAAAACATCAGCAATTCAATACGAAAATGATGACATTATGCGTGCTGACTACGGTGATGACTACGGTATTGCTTGTTGTGTATCAGCAATGAGAATTGGTAAACAAATGCAGTTCTTCGGAGCACGTGCAAACTTAGCGAAAGCATTACTATATGCGGTTAACGGTGGTAAAGATGAAAAGTCAAAAGCACAAGTTGGTCCTGAATACGCACCAATTACTTCTGAAGTATTAGATTATGAAGAAGTTATGCGTAAATTCGATATGACAATGGAATGGTTAGCTGGTCTATACTTAAATACATTAAATGTAATTCACTATATGCACGATAAATATAGCTATGAACGTATTGAAATGGCACTTCACGATACAAATGTTCTTCGTACAATGGCAACAGGTATCGCTGGATTATCTGTAGTAGCAGACTCTTTAAGTGCAATTAAATATGCACAAGTAAAACCAATTCGTGATGAAAATGGTATTGCAGTTGATTTTGAAATCGAAGGAGATTTCCCTAAATACGGTAACAATGATGATCGTGTAGATGAAATCGCAGTAAATCTTGTGAAAACATTTATGAACAAGATTCGCAAACATAAAACATACCGTAATTCTGTTCATACAATGTCAATCTTAACAATCACATCTAACGTTGTATACGGTAAGAAAACTGGTAACACTCCAGATGGACGTCGTACTGGAGAACCATTTGCACCGGGCGCAAACCCAATGCATGGCCGTGATACAAAAGGTGCATTAGCATCATTATTATCTGTAGCTAAATTACCATATGAAGATGCACAAGATGGTATTTCAAATACATTCTCTATTATTCCAAAAGCACTTGGTAAAGAAGATGATGTACAAGTACGCAACTTAGTATCTATGCTTGATGGATATGCAATAAAAGAAGGACACCACTTAAATATTAACGTATTTAACCGTGAAACATTAATGGATGCAATGGAGCATCCTGAAAAATATCCACAATTAACAATTCGTGTATCTGGTTACGCTGTTAACTTTATTAAATTAACTCGTGAACAACAAATTGATGTAATAAACCGTACAATGCATGAAAGCATGTAAGTGAAAAAAGTGTCCCTCCGCTTTTAATATATAGCGGAGGGAGGCTGTTTCAATAAAGGAGGAAGTAACATGGTAAAAGGAAGAATACATTCTGTAGAGTCTTGTGGTACTGTTGATGGCCCAGGGATTCGTTATGTCATATTTACACAAGGGTGTTTATTACGTTGTCAATATTGTCATAATGCTGATACATGGGAAATCGGTAAAGGTAAAGAAATAACAGTTGAAGAAGTGATGCAGGATGTGACATGTTACCTTCCATTTATTGAAGCTTCTGGAGGCGGTATAACAGTTAGCGGTGGAGAGCCACTATTACAGCTAGACTTCTTAACCCAGTTGTTTAAAAAGTGCAAAGAAGCTGGTATCCATACAACAATCGATTCTTCTGGCGGTTGTTATTCTGAAGAACCAGAATTCCAAAATAAGCTAGATATTTTAATGAAGTATACAGATTTAGTTTTATTGGATTTGAAGCATATTGATTCAAAGAAACATCGTAAATTAACAGGGAAACCAAATGAACACATTTTACAATTTGCTCGTTATTTATCGGATAGAAAGAAACCAATTTGGGTAAGACATGTATTGGTTCCCGGTGTTACCGATGGTGAAGAGGATTTGCAAAAATTATCAAACTTTATTCAAAGTCTATCTAATGTTAAGAAAGTGGAAGTGCTGCCATATCATAAGCTCGGTGTTTATAAATGGGAGGCACTTGGACATAAGTATCCACTTGCGGATGTGAATCCACCGACAGAAGAAAATGTTGAACATGCAAAACATATTTTACAAGCAGTCTAACCTAAACATTTGGTTAGGCTTTTTGTTTCTTCATAATAAAATCTAGAGTATATATTTAGAAAAGAGTATACTGAAAAGGGAATATCCATATTTTTGTAAAGAATAAGCGGAGAAATTTACATAATTGTAAAGGGAAATCAAAATAGTAAAAAGAATTAAGAAGTAAAAGAGTGAGTATTATGGAATATAGAACATTTGTAAGTTATTGCGAAAGCTCTTATAGGAAAGTATAATGTAAAGATATGAGCACAGATAGGATTAAGGGGTCAATCTTATATGCTTTGCATATCCACGACAGATACATAGCTAACAGGAAAGTATTAGAATCCGAGTATGTAGTTTTTAAGGAAAATGTTTTTCCTATTGTCGTATATGCAATATGGAGAAACAAAAAGCTAGGAGTGGATTTGTTTGATAAAAAACCCCAAGGTTTTAATATTAACTGCACATTACGGTAACGGTCATGTGCAAGTGGCAAAAACATTAGAACAAACATTTCGCCAAAAAGGAATCGAAGATGTAATTGTATGCGACTTGTTTGGAGAATCACATCCAGTTATAACCGATATTACAAAATATTTATATTTAAAAAGCTATACGGTAGGAAAAGAATTATATCGTTTGTTTTATTATGGTGTAGAGAAAATTTATGATAAAAAAATAGCATCTTGGTATGCGAATTTTGGGAGAAAGCGTTTGAAGACGCTATTACAGGTGGAGAAACCGGATATTGTTATTAATACCTTTCCAATCATCGCTGTACCAGAATTGAAAAAGCAAATAGGTATTTCTATTCCTGTTTATAACGTATTAACGGATTTTTGCGTGCATAAAATATGGATCCATCGAGAAGTAGATCGTTATTTTGTAGCAACCGATCATGTGAAAAAGGTGATGGTTGATATCGGTGTACCTGCAGAACAAATTGTTGAAACAGGGATTCCGATTCGTAGCAGTTTTGAGCTAAAGATAAATCCAGCAATTATATATAATAAATATCAGTTATGTAAGGATAAAAAGATGTTACTAATTGTAGCAGGTGCTCATGGTGTGCTAGGGAGTGTAAAAGAGCTATGCCAGTCATTTATGTCAGTACCAAACTTACAAGTAGTTGTCGTTTGTGGGAAAAACGAAGCTTTAAAGCAGGATTTAATGGAACTACAGGAACAAAGTTCTGATGCTTTAAAAGTATTTGGTTATGTTGAAAACATTGATGAATTGTTCCGTGTTACTTCTTGTATGATTACGAAGCCAGGTGGTATTACATTAAGCGAAGCAGCAGCATTACAAGTACCTGTCATTTTATATAAACCTGTCCCAGGACAAGAGAATGAAAATGCGTTGTATTTTGAAAAAAAAGGGGCTGCAGTTGTAATTCGTGATGATAGTGAAGTTTTTGCAAAAACAGAGGCGTTATTACAAGATGATATGAAGCTTCTTCAGATGAAAGAAGCAATGAAAAGTATTTATCGTCCTGAGCCAGCTGGTCATATTGTGGATACAATTTTGGCAGAAAATCATGCAGAGCCGAATCATATACCTATTAAATCACCAGTTCTTGCCGAATCTTTTACTTAATATGAAACCCTCTTTTAAGCATTTAAAGAGGGTTTTTTTATTGTTGTAAAAAAATAAACGTGAATTATTAACTTATCCCGCAAAAGCCCGATTGGTGAGGGCTAATAATCAGTGGGGATAAACAAAACTCCCACTGATTAAAGTTTCACTTTATCCACAAGGGATTACGCTTTCATTAGACAGTAAAATCGGAATATTAACAGCTATATCCACATAATCCACAATTTTTAGAAAATTATCCACAATTCTCACGTTACGAATTCATTTAAATAAATGAATTCGTAAAATACTTTTGTAATTTATGCACAATTCTACGTTTTTTGTGGATAAGGTTGTCCACAAAAAAGGTTCCTTATAAATAAGGAACCTTTTTTACTAATTTATTGGAAAATCTTATGTAATGAAACTGAATAATTAGGGGGGAAACCTTCTAATTATTCAGTTTCACTTTAAATACTTTTTGAGCGATAGCCCGCTGCACGATCTGCTTTTCGAAATTCTCGCTGATAGAGAACTTCTTGTGTACTAGATAATGTGTTTTTTGCTTTATCACGTTTCTTTTTATCCATTACAAATCACCTCGTGTCCTAAAGTCACTATCTATCGTTTCCAAAGACATGGGGTGATATACATATATGTCAAACTAGTAATGATTAATTATCATTTCTGAATTTTTAGATTACGCTTCTTTTAATTGGTGTGCTTCTTGGAATGTTGTATCTCGCATTGTTGCAAGTGTATACTGATCTTTTGGAATTTCATATAAATTATATACTTCTTCATGCGCGTTAATTTCATCATAAACGGCTTTTCTTGTTTCGTTTGCTAGATTTACATATTGTAGTTTTTCGGCAGCTTTAATAGACCGAATATTTATTTTACGAATACGCATAAAAATCGTTTCAATATCTAATTCATAGAAAAGTTCGCTAAAAAATGAATCTTTCGCCAATTTATTATATCCTTTACCATGATATGGTTTGCCAAGCCAAGTTCCGAGGAATCCAGCTTTTTCTTGCACATCAAATAAAGTAATTGTGCCGATGGGGTTACCCCATTCATCTAAAATTGTGCGTGAGATTAATTCTCCACGCTCTTCGGCTTCGATTGTTTGTTTCGTTAAAAATAAATATTCTTCATAAGAATAGGCCTTTTGACGCACAAAAGGGAAGACAGCAGGATCCACCATTAATTCGTATAGAACGTGGCTGTCGTGTAAGTCGCGTTTTTTCAACACACTAACTCCTCCTCACACGAGGGTAGCATGACGAAAAAGCACCCACCCTCGAAATTTTTATATCAATCTTTAAAAAATTTCGGGGTGGGAATCGAACCCACTAGAACCAGTTTCTAACGCTGGTGGCGCACCATTTGCCTTCCCCATTCATCAATTTGAAAATGATAATCACGACACAAATTGATTATGGTTTCATTCAGTTTATAATCGTATAATACTGTATCTAGTCAAAAAAATAAACTAGTTTTTTTTATTTTTTTTGTAAATTATTTTTCCGTCAATCATAGTGAGTACAGGCTTGGCTAAATAATGGAAAGGATGATGTGTCCATAACACGAGGTCAGCATCTTTTCCAACATCAATGCTTCCAATTCTATCCTCCAAACGTAAATTTCGAGCTGGGAAAATAGTGATTCCTTCCAACGCTGTTTTCTCATCTAATCCTTCTCTTACTGCAATGGCAGCGCAAACATTTAAATATTGAATGGGTGTATAAGGGTGGTCGGTTGTAATAGAAACTTCTACTCCATTTTTCGATAAAATATGATAAGTATCCCACGTTTTGTTTTTAAGTTCGATTTTCGAACGTCGCGTAAGAGTAGGTCCAACTGAAACTTTTAAATTGTGTTTCGAAAGCTCTTCAACAATAAAGTGTCCTTCTGTACAATGTTCAATACGTAAATCAAGATTGAATTCTGTCGCAAAGCGTAAGGCTGAAGTGATATCATCTGCGCGGTGAGCGTGGATACGTACCGGTATTTCTCGGCGGAGTGCTTTTAAAATAGGTAGCATTCGAAAATCAGCTTCATGCCCGTAGTGTTGTGCGTCATAGAATGATTCACGAAGTAACCCCATAATTCCCATACGTGTTATTGATTCTTTTGTACCGTTGCTATGGAACTTTTTGGGGTTTTCTCCAAAGGCAATTTTTAAACCAGCAGGTTCCTGAATAATCATATGATCAATACAAGTTCCAGCAGTTTTTATTACGCAAGTAGTACCGCCGATAATGTTTTGGCTTCCGGGCATCACGTGAACAGTCGTAACACCATTTTGTACAGCGTCTTGAAATGCAATATCAAAAGGATGAATCCCGTCTAAAGAACGGATATGTGGTGTTGAAACTTCGGATGTTTCATTTGCATCATTACCAGCCCAACCAGTACCTTCATCGTAGAGGCCAAGGTGAGTATGAACATCAATAAATCCAGGCAAGAGATGAAGAGCTCGTGCATCTATAACGGTCATATCCTGAGTAGTATCAATATGAGGTTTGACCGCGGCAATGCGTTCTCCTATAACGAGTACATCTCCTTGAAACTTTTGGGATGTAATAGGATATACAATGGCTTGTTTGAGCAATATTTTCATAGAGACCTCATTTCCGTCACCTTGTAATGTGTAGAATAGGTTTAGACAAAGTAACTGAAAGGTTTTTCGTGTAGTAATGCTCCGGTGTTTAAAAAGTAAGAAGTCTTGGAGGAGATAGACTACCCGTAAAACTGTATTTTAAAAGTACTACATTGTATGCAAGAGGATATTTTGTAATGCATGGTTAACTGTTGGAAATGTGTATTGATATCCATGTTTAATAGCTTTATTGGGTAATACATGTTGCCCTTCTAATACAAGTATACTCATCTCACCGAGTAAAGCGCGAAGTACAAATGAAGGAACAGGTAGCCAATGAGGTCGCCTAGTTATAGTGGCAATAATTTCACCGAACTCTTTCATCCGTATTGGCGTTGGCGCTGTAATATTAAAAGGTCCGTCAATTTCTTTTTTTTGAATGATGAAATCAATCATGCGAACGACATCGTCTATATGAATCCATGATAACCATTGGTTTCCAGATCCAAGTGTACCGCCGATATATAATTGATAGGGAAGTAGCATTTTTGGAAGAGCTCCTCCATCTGCGCCCAATACGACTCCAAATCTTGTGTAGACAGTTCTTATTCCAATGGAGCGGACTTTAGATGCTTCTTGCTCCCACAAATATACTGTGTTTGCTAAAAAGTCATCTCCTGGAGTCTCTTGCTGTTCTGTAAAAGATTCGGTTTCAGATGTCCCATAGTATCCAATGGCACTTGCATTAATAAATGTGTGTGGCTTTGTTTCAAGGGTTTGTAATTGTTTAATGAGTCCTTTTGTTGTTTGAATTCTACTGTTTAAAATTGATTCTTTTTGTTTTTTTGTCCATCTACTATTAATAGATTCTCCAGCTAGATTAATAACTACATCGATAGAGGAGAGAGGGAAGGTCTGTAAATCCGGTGTCCACTGTACGTATTGAAGGTTAGTGTGTGAAGTTTCAGCAATTTTTTTTCGAGTAAGAATGTAAACAGTAAATCCCTTTTGAATAAAAAAACTAGAAAGGGATTTGCCTATAAAGCCAGAGCCACCAGAAATTGCGATTTTCACAATTATTTCCTCCTCATTATATATATTCTTGAAAAGAAAAAACGTTCCTTGACTATGTTAAAATAATAGAGAGGTGAGAGTATGACTGTCATTACAAAAATAGAAGTGCAAAAACGATCGAAAGAACGATTTAATATTTATATTGATAAAGGTCAAGGCGAAGAGTACGGGTTTAGTGTGAATCAATCAATCTTAATGAAACATGGGTTACAAAAAGGCTTAGAAATTGATGAAGTAGCGTTAGGGAATATTTTGTACAATGAAGAGGTACAAAAAGCATATTTACAAGCGATTTCCTATTTATCCTATCAAATGAGAACAAAACAAGAAATAGAAGATTTCTTACGAAAAAAAGAAGTGGGACAGGCCATCATCTCTGAAGTCGTTTCGAAATTATTACATGATCGATATATTAATGATAAAGAGTACGCTATTTCATACGTGCGAACGCAAAGTAATGTGAATCAAAAAGGTCCAACTGTTATTAGGAGAGGGCTATTAAGTAAAGGTGTTCAGGATTTAATCATTACACATAGTTTACAAGAGTATCCAAAGGAGAAGCAAATGGAGAATGCTTTGTTCCTTATAGAAAAGAAGAAAAAATCTTATCAAAAGCATTCATTTTTACAAATGAAGCTAAAGTTAGATGAAATGCTTGTTCGTAAAGGATATTCTAGAGATGTGATTCAAATTTGCTTGGAAGAATTGAAAGACGAAAAAGATGACGAACAGCAACAAGAAGCGTTACACTATCATGGGAATAAATATTATGAGAAATATAAGAAGTATGATGGTTGGACATTCGAAAATAAGGTGAAGCAAGCGTTATATCGAAAAGGATTCTCTATTGATGAGATAGATATATTTTTACAAATGAAACGTGAAGAGGGATGAGGAAATAAGATGGGTACGCCAAAACGCTACAGTGAAATGACACCACATGAGCTAAGGGAAGAAATTGGGGTTTTGAAGGAGCAAGCAGTAAAGGCTGAGCAACTTGGAATTGTAAATGAATTCGATGTATTAATGAGAAAAATGGCTATGGCTCGTGCTTATATGATAGATATAAATAAATTCCATATTGGTGAGACATATGAATTAGTAGAAGAACCTGGTGTGGTATTTAAAATTACGTATTTCAATGGGGTATTTGCTTGGGGATATAAGCAACATGATAATGAGGAGATTGGAATACCAATTTCCTTGCTACAAGAAAAATAAAAACCAGAGAGCGAATCTCTCTGGTTTTCATCTTTGGTAGGCGTTAAAGGAGATAGGAGATTCTAAAATTGGCGTTTTTTACATTCGTTTGCCAGTATAATGAGAGACTGGGTTTGTTGCGTCTGTCCGTTAACTTGCGCCTTCGCATGTTTTGGACGAGTCCACGTATGGTTAAATAATTCAGAACGACGATCTAAATGGTCACGGTAGCTCATCTTTATCACCTCGTGTAGGAATTTAATTTGTACTACTCTTCCTGCTGATTTGCAGCACGCATACGCTCTTGTGGGTGCGTGTTAATTGTGCCGTTAGGTCGTTTCGAAGCGAAGCGTGATTTCGCTTTCAGTTGACCGTCGATTTTGCTGTTGTTTTTTGACTCAGACCAAAATTCGGCTTGTCTACCCATTAAGAACGCCCCCTCATTATCAGTCGATACCCCTTTAAGAAGTATCACTTATAGAATGTGCAAAATAGAAGAAACTATCCTTTAGAAATTAAGGGAATAAATAGGTAAAAGGAGAATAGAACATGAATGATATTTATGAAACATTAACGAAAGAATTATTAGATAAAAATGACAACCTTTCTTACGCACAAGCTCGTGCATGGGTTGAATTATTGTGGGAAGACTTCCGAACAACTTATGCTAAATCAGGTCGTTACCAAGGTGAGGAAATGACTGAACAAGTGGTACGAACATGGGTTAATAATCATGGAGGGCGCCTTCATGAAATGCGTACAAATAATCCGAAGTATAGCCATTTAATCAATCAAGAAGATCATTTGAAACATTAAAAAAAGCGACGTAGGTCGCTTTTTTTAATGTGGAAGCAATTCCAGTTTCTTTCGAAGTTTCTCTTCGCTGAAAATCCATCCTGTATATGAACTAATAATATTTAAATTTTGATCGAGCTGAACGATTGCGACGAATGGATAATAATCTTTACTTCGATACCGCAAATCAATAAATCGAACTTCATAATAGTTATCATAATCGAAAATATCCCAGCGATATACAGGCGAGAAAGATAAGAAAGCAGATATATTTTCATCTCGCACAGCGGCTTGCATAATGGCGGTATTCGGGAACAGTACGCGATCGAATTTATCGTATACAAGGATGTTACCGCGGTGCCATCTTGCGACGTAGTAATGTTCAGTTGTAACGACGGCTAAATGATAATGATAAAATTTGTAAGAAGGAGAAATAATTACTTTCTCTACATTTTTGAAACGTTTGTATACTACACTTTTAATATTTCGATGCATCATAATGCGGCCGATATAGTAAACAAACATTAATATATACGCTGCTAAAGCAGTATAGCCTTTATGTGCTCCGACAAGCATACAGGCGATAGCAAGTATATGGATAAAGAAAATGACAGTATCAAACGTATTAATTATGCCGAGCGCTACCCATTTTTTTGTGAAGGGCCTTAATGCCTGTGTACCATAGGCATTGAAAATATCCACAAAGACATGAAGAAAGACGGCAATAAATGACCAAAGTAGTAGATGCAGATAGGGAGCGTCTGAAAAGAAGGCGAAAGAGATGCCACTTATAAGGAGTGACCAAAGGATCACTGCAGGGATGGAATGAGTAATCCCGCGATGATTTCTTATATATTTAGCGTTATTACGCAATTTTAAAACTGTATCGATGTCAGGAATATTGGAACCGGCAATTGTTGCAAGCATCACTGCTTGTGGCCCAATATCACTTTGTGCTATAGCTGGATCTAATGTTGCCAAACTGCCTAGAGTAACGCCCATAACAAGGTGAGTGGCTGTGTCCATAGAAATCCACCTCCGTTTTTTATTAATGTAACTCTTTTTATTCGATACCTCAAGTCCTTTGCCTTCTATTTCCTATGTCATCTTACTTAAATTTTTTCCTAAAATCTTTATAATAGTACGTATATGCAAAAAAATGAGGGGGATCAAGTTTGACACTTGAAATATTAAATGAGTTTAACATAGAACAGTTTCAAAATGATTTAATTGGTTGGTTTGAAAAAGAACAACGTGATTTACCGTGGCGAAAAAATAAAGATCCATACCGTGTTTGGGTTTCAGAAATTATGTTACAGCAAACAAGGGTAGAGGCTGTAAAACCATATTACGCAAATTTTATGGGGAAGTTTCCTACGCTTGAAGCGCTAGCAACTGCCGATGATGAAGAAGTATTAAAAGCATGGGAAGGCTTAGGTTATTATTCTAGAGCACGAAATTTACATGCTGCAGTAAAAGAGGTAAAAGAAGTATACGGCGGGACAGTACCGAGCGATGTAAAGAAAATTGAAAAATTAAAAGGAGTGGGACCATATACAAAAGGTGCCATTTTAAGTATTGCATATGGCATACCAGAGCCAGCGGTTGATGGAAATGTTATGCGCGTATTATCTCGTATTTTATCAGTGTGGGATGATATTGCAAAACCGAAAACGAGAAAAGTTTTTGAAGAGATTGTGCGTGAAATTATTTCTATAGAAAATCCATCTTATTTTAACCAAGGTTTGATGGAATTAGGGGCATTAATTTGTATACCGAAAAATCCATCTTGTTTACTTTGTCCTGTACGTGAACATTGCAGAGGGTATGCTGAAGGTGTTCAAAAAGAACTACCAGTGAAGAGTAAAGCGAAAGCACCTACAATGGTACCGCTCGTTGCGGGAGTACTTCAAACTGAAGATGGCCATTACGTAATTAATAAACGCCAAAGTACGGGATTACTGGCTAATATGTGGGAGTTCCCGAATATTGAACTAAGTGAAGGTATTCGTAATCAAAAACAACAGCTTACGGATTATATGAAGGAGAGCTTTGATCTCTCTGTTTCTATTGATGAATACGCGATGAATGTACAACATACTTTTACACATCGTACTTGGGATATCTTCATATTTTACGGAAAAGTAACAGGTAATATTGTCGAAACGGATACATTAAAGTTTGTATCGAAAGAAGCGTTTGAACAGTTACCTTTCTCGAAATCACATCGTACAATTTACGAAAAGTGTGTTGAGAAAATTACAATGCAGTAAAGTGAAACTTTAATCAGTGGGGGTTTTCTTCATCCCCCACTGATTATTAGCCCTCACCAATCGGGCTTTTATGGGCAGCCCGACCCCAACCTAACTTCTTTGCTTTCGCTGCATTTTGAGGTGGGGTCTTACTGCCCGGCAAATAGCGGGATAAATAATAAAAACGTGTTCCAGAACTTTGGAACACGTTTTTTTATATTGAAAATAAATTTGTATTTTGAGGTTGAAAATCCACGCGTTTATAATCCGCCCCGTGACTCGATTTCTTTCACAACTTCTTTATAAATCGTTTGTCCCTCTACATTTAGATAAGGCATAATTTGCTGAAATGAATGATGAAAATAAGCTAATTCATCCTCTTTCCATTCATTTTTGGAAATCATAGTTAGCTCAGTCATATCACGTCCAGTATACATATTCCCACCTCCATCATATGTAGTTTGAATGAGTGATAAGAGATATATACGTGAATTTTTAAAAAGAAAATTAGGGATAACTTCTAAGTGAATTGGTTACATTATTGATTGTGGAGGTGAGAAAGATGAGTAAAAAACAACAAGGTTATAATAAGGCAACTTCTGGTGCTAGCATTCAAAGTACAAATGCTAGCTATGGTACAGAGTTTGCAACTGAAACGAATGTACAAGCAGTAAAACAAGCGAACGCACAATCAGAGGCACAGAAAGCACAAGCTTCTGCTGCTCAAAGTGCAAATGCTAGTTATGGTACAGAGTTTGCAACTGAAACAGATGTGCATGCAGTGAAAAAACAAAATGCACAATCAGCTGCAAAACAATCACAATCTTCTAGTTCAAACGAGTAATGAAAGAAAAACACTTCTCCAATTCGAGAGAAGTGTTTTCTTTGTGTGCGTGTCACTGTAATGAAAATAAAGGGAACGACATAACTTCTAATAAGTCAACAAATATAGTCAAAGGAGAAAGAAGTTCACGATTAGAAAATATGTAATAGGAATTATAACTGGCGAATGAATCAAAAAGGGGGTAAGTGATGAACGATTTTGATAAGTTGGTAGGAGAGCAGTTGGAAACGATGGATGAGCTTTTAAAGTTACAATCACATTTAGAGAAGTATCAGCAAATTGAAATGAGTGGAAGGGATACGTGCGATAAAAAAGAATTGCATTTTATCCGTCAAGAAATATACAGAACAGAAATAGCATTAAAACTTTTGCATGAAAAATTTGAACAGCAAACGAATAATGTGATTCAATCTTTTGAAACCGAAAAAATAATTTCAAATTAAGGGTGAGATATGTTGTTGATTTTAGGTGAAAAGTCCTTTCTTAAACAGAGGTGAGGGGGCTTTTCTTTTTGTTATATCTTCGTTTAATCTTCTAAAATACGTATTGCTAATTCATAGGAAATGTTCCTTCGTTAAAAGGGTTAGTGATGTGGTATTCAATAATACAAACTTCATTATATTCCTCATGAAAACAAGTGTCCTATCGCTTTAGTTTTAAAATTTTGACAAAAAAGTTATAATAGAAAAAAAGTGAATGCAGTTCAAGGGGTAGTTAAGACAACTTAAGAAAAGCATTTGCGGTTGAAAGAAGGGAGCATATATGGGATTTCCCAAAGAAGGAGAAAAGGTACAAATACATAGTTATAAACATAATGGCTCCATTCATAGAATGTGGGAAGAGACAACAATTTTAAAAGGGACGCAGAGCCTTGTGATCGGAGCAAATGATCGTACAGTAGTTACGGAATCAGATGGTCGAACATGGGTTACTCGCGAACCTGCGATTTGTTACTTCCATGCTAATTATTGGTTTAATGTAATTGGAATGCTGAGAGAAGAAGGAGTATATTATTATTGTAATTTAAGTTCTCCTTTTGCATATGACTCTGAGGCATTAAAGTATATTGATTACGATTTAGATATTAAAGTGTATCCGGATATGACATATACACTTTTAGATGAAGATGAGTATGAGAAGCATAGTCAAATCATGCAGTATCCACCTGTTATTGATACAATTTTAAAACGAAATGTAGCACATTTAACACAGTGGATTCATCAAAGAAAAGGTCCATTCGCACCGGATTTCGTAGATATGTGGTACGAAAGATATTTAATGTACAGAAATTAAAACAAACCTGCAGGGAATTTCCCGGCAGGTTTGTCCTATTAGAGGGGGGATTATGTGCAAGGTATAAAAAGATATTTACAATTTGTTAAACCATATCGATGGCTTATTGCTATTACAATTATTATTGGTCTTGTGAAGTTCGGTATCCCGCTTATTATGCCATGGTTATTAAAGTATATTATTGATGATGTTATTCAAGGCACGGGATCGCTTCAAGAAAAAACGTCTCAATTAATAACCGCAATTGGGATTGCTTTTTTTATTTTTGCAGTAGTAAGACCGCCGATAGAATATTATCGTCAATATTTCGCGCAGCGCATTGCCAATACAATACTATACGATTTACGAAAATACATTTTTGGGCACTTGCAAAAATTGAGCTTACGTTATTATTCGAACACAAAAACAGGGGAGCTTATTTCACGTGTAATCCATGATGTAGAACAAACGAAGGACTTTGTAATTACTGGTCTTATGAATGTCTGGTTAGATACTGCAACAATTGTTATTGCCATTATCGTTATGTTTTCTATGAATATAAAATTAACCTTTGTTGCTTTATTAATCTTACCTATTTATGTAGTTGCAGTGAAATATTTTTTCGGGCGCCTTCGAAAATTGACGAAAGAGCGCTCGCAAGCGTTAGCAACTATGCAAGGGTATTTACATGAACGTATTCAAGGGATGCAAGTGACACGTAGTTTTGCATTAGAAGAGTATGAAAGAGGACAGTTTGAAAAGAGAAATAATGAATTTTTAACGAAAGCACTAACTCATACGAGTTGGACAGCGAGAACGTTTTCGGTAGTGAATACGTTAACGGATTTAGGGCCGTTACTTGTTATTGGTTTTGCGGCATATGAGGTAATTCAAGGGTCGTTAACACTGGGTACGATGGTTGCTTTTGTTGGATATATGGATAGTTTATATAGTCCGCTTCGTCGCCTTGTTAATTCATCTACAACATTAACACAGTCTTTCGCCTCGATGGATCGAGTGTTTGAATTGTTGGATGAAAAATACGATATTGTTAATGTGCCAAATGCGGTGCAAACGAAAAGGCTAGATGGGGAAGTTATATTTGATAATGTTTCTTTTCGTTATAATGCGGATGAAAAAGAAATATTGCATAATCTGTCATTAACTATGCGCCCGGGAGAGAAGGTTGCGCTTGTAGGGGCAAGCGGAGGAGGAAAGTCATCTCTTGCTAGTTTAATTCCGCGTTTTTACGATGTTTCTGAAGGTGCAGTTTATATAGACGGGGTAGATGTAAGAAAGTATAATATGAGAAATTTACGTAGTCATATTGGAATTGTGCTACAAGATAATTTATTATTTAGCGATACAATCGGGGCTAATATTTTATATGGCAATCCGAAAGCTACAGAGGCGGAAGTGATTTCAGCTGCCAAAGCTGCACAAATTCATAATTTTATTACAGAGTTGCCAGAGGGCTATGATACTGTCGTTGGGGAACGTGGTGTGAAATTATCTGGTGGACAAAGACAGCGTGTAGCAATCGCACGGGTTTTTCTAAAGAATCCGTCTTTACTTATATTAGATGAAGCAACTTCCGCTTTAGATTTAGAAAATGAACGATATATTCAAGAGGCACTGCAAACGTTAGCTGCAGATCGGACAACAATTATTATTGCACATCGATTAGCGACGATTACGCATGTTGATACAATTATTTATGTTGAAGATGGTGTAATAAAAGAAAAGGGTTCTCATGAAGAGTTAATGAAAAAGAGGGGATTTTATTACAATCTATATCAACTTCAGCATATAACAGAAACAGCTCCTTTAGCGTAAAAGGAGCTGTTTTTTATTCGTCTTCTTTTTTATCTTCGATTTGGAGTTCGCTTTCTGGTTTATGGTATGTGTAGAAGCTATCCACAAGTAAATCTAAATGCTCTACTTCCTCACTGTAGTTAATAATTGAAGAAATAAGAGGGAAGAGGTGTAACCATATTTTATATGCTTCCTCATCGTCTTTATTTTGATAATCCATAAAGATATCAATCAATTCTTGTTTACCGGTTTCAACTTCATCAAGCATCTCAACGGATTGTTGTTTCTTTGCTTTACCAATAAATTTTAATAACACTTGTTCGTGATAATGCGTTAATGAATCAAGTTCGTTTTGAATAGATTCCTGAAACTCTTCTGGCATATAGCGCAGTTCATTTTCGGTGCGATGTAATGATTTTAACGTGCTTAAAGCGCGGCTTGTTGTCGCTAACATTTGTCTGAATAAAACGAGCTTACGAATTTTCGCGAATTGTATTTTTTTCGTATAGCTTCTTTCTTCTTTATACAGCAAATAGTAATGATTTAGTTTAATCATTTTTTCTTTCATGCGATCAATATCGGTTTTTAGCGTTGTAAAATCAGAAGCTTGCCTACTGTTCATACGAATCCATTTAACAATTTCCTCTGTATTATCAACGATGCGATGGTAAAGTTTTGTTTCATATTTTGGCGGCATAAATACTAAATTTACAAGCGAAGCCGCAATAATTCCAATCATAATCGTCGCGAATCGAAGTAAGGCAAAATTAAAGAAATCTTCGCCTTGATACTCCATAATGGCGATAACTGTTACTAAAGCGAGTGATATTGTTTTTTCTAAGCGTAATTGTAAAGTAAGAGCAATTACTAATATACACGTTAATCCAATAATAAAAGGATTATGTCCAAAAGCAGTAGCAAATACGATAGCGAATACAGCACCAATTACGTTTGCTTGAATTTGCTCAAGAGCAGTTAAATACGAGCGGTATACAGACGGTTGAACAGCAAAGATAGCTGAGATTCCCGCAAATACAGGACTCGGTAATTGAAGTAAAATACAAGCAAATAAAGCTAATGTAATGGCAATACCCGTTTTTAAAATGCGAGCACCAAGTTTCATACCCTTATTGATATCCTTTCTCTTGTCATAATGAATGTACAACATGATACTATACATTCATTACAATATGTTAGCAAGTGATATTTTAGTGACGTTAAAAAGTTTAATAAATAAATTACAATCAATTTATAATTTCTCCAAATTCTCTTTAAACATCTATTCTTTAATAAAAAAACCTGCTGAATTTCAGCAGGTTTCAAATTGTTATTCTAGATTACTATGCGATGCTCGCTTCGTCAATTTTTTTATGAAAATAAATATTGTACATATCATTCAGTTGAAATAGATGGATCCGCCTGTTCTTTTTTCGGGATAATTTCATAGAAGTGAAGCTGGATATCATCTAATAATGGTGTTAACAAAGCGACTTCTTCATATTGTTCGTGCTCATTTAATACACGAATGTAGTCTAATAATAATTCATTCACATCTTGCAAACCATTTTTACTAATTGGCTGCAATGTTACATTTGCACCTTTAGCAATTCTTCTTTTTAAAGCGTGCTCTGTTAAACCTAAGTTTGGCTCATGATGTAAATAAACAACACCACCAGTCATGCCGGCACAAATCCATGGACCAGGATCTCCTAAAACAAGAGCACGACCATTTGTCATATATTCAAAAGCAAATCCTTTTATATTAGAATATACTCCGATATTTCCTTGTTCTTTTTCGCGGAGTGGTTTTGTAATTCTGCCTCCAATTATCATATCTGCTCCAGAAAGGCGAATGCCAGCACGAGCATCAGCGTTACCTTGCACGTATAATGCACCTTTTTGAGCACCGTATCCAAATCCTTTTCCGACAGAACCGTTATAATATGTTCCATCTGTTCCTTTTGCTTTCGTTATATAAATGCCACCGCCAAATGAAGTTTTTCCAATTCCATCTTGCGCGCCACCATTTACGTGTATAAATAAGTTCTCGCTATTGTACGCGCCTAATCCGTTTCCGGGAACAGATCCGTTTGTATACTTTAATGTAAGTGGTTCAAGATGAGTGTTTTCATATAATTTGCTACGAATACGATAACAGGATTCTAGACCGCCCATTACGCGTTGCTCTACGCCGACGCTTACTAATTCTTTTGACTGGAGAGAATTTGTTGTTTCAAATTGTTTTTCTTGTACAGATGCCGTTATTTTCACAGATGAATCTTCTATCGTTTGTATTAAATTACGTAAGTCTAATAAGTCCTTGCCTCGAGTTTGTTCTAATAAATCCGATCGTCCGATAATATCTTGTAAGTTTGTGTAACCGAGCTGCCCTGTTAAACGTTTCAATTCTGTACCGAAAGTAGTGAATAGGCTTAATAGCCCTGTAACTGCGCTTTCTAATTCACGTGGAACGAAACGGCGCAGTCCATGTTCTTTCGCTTGAGCTTCAGATTCAATTTGTGTTGCAATTCCGACGTGGCACGTATCAAGATGACAACCACGGCAAGTTGTACAGCCAATTGCAATCATTGATAATGTGCCAAATCCGATCCGGTTTGCTCCGAGGAGCATGATTTTTAAGGCGTCATTTACACTTCGAATACCGCCATCTGCCCAAATCTCTACTTTATGTCTCATATTTGCTTCTAGTAACGCATTGTGAGCAGCTTTAACACCAATCTCTACAGGAAGACCAACATGTTGCAATGCGTGAATACGCGCAGCACCTGTTCCGCCATCAAATCCACTAATGTTAATAAAGTCAGCGCCAGCTTTTGCGATACCGACAGCAATTGTTCCGATGTTAGGAACGACAGGAACTTTTACAGCTACTTTTGCAAGATGATTAGCCGTTTTAATTTCTGTAATCATTTGAGCCAAGTCTTCAATTGAATAAATATCATGGTTGTTAGAAGGTGAAATTAAATCCGAACCAATTGTAGCATTACGTGCTTCCGCAATTTTGGCAGTCACTTTTGAACCAGGCAAATGTCCACCTTCACCAGGCTTTGCTCCTTGACCTATTTTAATTTCAATTAAATTTGATGAATTTAGTAGTTCAGCGTTTACTCCAAATCGGCCAGATGCAACTTGTTGTCCGCGTGTATGTGGGTACTTACCAATCATATCTTTAATTTCGCCGCCTTCACCGTTCAAACTAATCATATTTAGCTGATCGGCAGCTTCTGCATACGCGCGAAAGGCAATTTCATTTTGAGAACCAAATGACATGGAACTAATAATAAATGGTAAATCATGATTGTGAATGCCGATGGACACTTCTTCAGTCGGAACTACATGCTGTGCTTGTTTTGTTTGAACAAGGTGCCTGATTGCGATGGGAGTGTTTTCTTCTAATTCACTTAACTTGTCGCGGTAATCATCATAAGAGTTTCCTTTTGCAACATCACCAATTGCTTTCCAAATCCGCGGGAATATATGAAATGATTTTCGCATTCTAACTTTTGGATTGTTAAAATCCTCAGCTCGAATTTTTGCATCTTCAGCAAGTGATTCAAGTGAAAAAGCTAAATTATTTGAACCGCAGAAGTTTGTAATTTGTAATATATTTGCGATTTCCTCATGTAATCCAATAGAGGAGAAGAGGCGACCGTAACCGCGTAATTCATGAATTCCAATCGTTGAAATTACTTTCTCTAGTCCTTTATTAAGTGCGGTATACAAATTAGTAATTGGTACTTTTGTTTCATCATTTACCGTTGCGAACAATAAATATGGATTAATACCATCTGCCCCTAATCCGTATAGCGTGACGATATCGTGTAAGGAGCGAAGGGCACCGGAACGTATAACGAGAGAGCATTTCCGGCGTAATTTATTTTCAGTTAATGCTTGATGTACTTTAGCAGTAACTAAATGTGGGTCAATCCATAACAGTTCATTTTGATGAGATTTAGCGTCATCTAATAATAGTAGGGAAGCACCATTTTTAACGGCTGCTATCGCTTCGGAACTAATTCGATTTAATGCGATTTGTAGAGTTTCTGATGGACTAAATGTAATGGGAATTGTAGAGACAGAGCTATGAGTAATGAATAGCTGTATAAGTTGTTCGTACGTAATCGTGTGTAAGTCTGCCGCGATCGATTGAGCTAAATTCCCTTCTAAAATAATGGGTGAAAGCATCTCGATTACAAATGGTTGTTTAGAGTTATCTAATAAACCCGGACGCTCTCCGAGTACAGTACGTGTGGAGAAGTGTTCAACTTCTCGATCGCGATCGATTGCTGGATTTGTAACAACGGCTACACTTTCCTTAATGAAATCAGCAATATTTCGTCTATCTGTATCAAGTGCGGCAAGTGGTGAGTCATGCCCAAGTGACCGAATTGGTTCGACGCCTTTTGTCGCCATTTGTTCAAGGAGCTGAATATGTTCTCGATCCCAGCCAAAAGCGACGTATTGATTCGTTTCAACTTGAACCGAAGCACATAATCCCTCAGTTTCTTTCGTTTCAGGTGTAGATAAGTTTACATGATAATTGGTAACATCGATTCGTTTCTTAAAACGGTTATATACTTCAATTTGATAATTGTCGTATTCATAGAGAACGAGCTCATATTGTTGATTCCATTTTAATCCAACTTTTTCTCCAGGAGCGAGTGGTTTCGGCTCTGCTACATATTCAGTTGGTGATACAACTCCAGGTTCAGAAGAGAAAATATAGGAGCTCTCTGTCTCTACTTTCCAAACTGGGCGTAATCCAAGGGAATCGACACTGAAAACAGCTTCATCTTTATAACGTGAAATAATACCAGCTGGACCTTGTGCGAAATGCCCCCAAGCCTCACGTATATAAATGTATAAGTTTTGTAAGTTTGTTTCGTAAAGTTTTATTTCATTAATAATTGGTGGAAATAATATATCCATTGCTTCAAATAAACTGTAGTTATACTGAACGAGAAGGGTTTCTAAGGTGCGGTTTAAATCTTGGGAATCACTGCCCCCGGCAGTAAGTGGTACATTAATCATTTCAGCTTGATCGCGTAATTTTGCAATCGTGTTAATTTCGCCATTATGTCCGAGAATGCTAAATGGTTGTACACGAAAAAAATTAGATAACGTATTAGTAGAATAGCGATTATGTCCTAGTGTCATAGTTGAAGCGATAAGTGGGTGTTGTAAATCATTGTAATAAGCAACGAGTGTATCGCCAGCACCGAGAACTTTATATACAACATGTTCATGACTTAATGAGGCAACATGGATTGCTTCATTTTCTTCGATTTTTATTGTTACAGAAAATAATGTTTGTTCAATATTTTTAACTTCACTTTCGGCGATAAGGGCAATTTGCCAAAATAAAGGTTCTTCTTGTTTACCAAGAGGACCGAGTGCATCTGAGTTTATTACATCATCATTTTCGAGAACAATTGTAAAGCTTTCATTGTTTAGTTGCGTACGAATGTAATCTTTTAACTCAGCAATGTTTTCTTTTTTGTTTAGAAAAAAATGTCCAACGATAAAGTGGGGATGATCCACAATCGTTGGATTATATCCGCTACTTTTCAGTTTTTCATTCCAAAGTGCTTTTGGCATGTCGATATGAATTCCGATACCATCTCCTTCGCCATTAATGAAACCAGCTCTATGATTCATTTTGACTAGCGATTGTATACAAAGATCGATGTTTTCTTTTGTAGGAATTCTTCGTTTTTCCATAACGGAAACGATTCCACACGCATCATGTTCTGCATTTTTATAATTCCGAAATAAAGACGGTGTCCATTTGTTTTTTTTGTTGAGCATCCGTCAATCCCCCCTCTGGAAAATGAATTTTGAATAATCTTACTATTTAAGGCGTGAACTGCCTTGTATACATGGATAGTAAGGATATAAAAGAATATAAAACAGATAATTATGAATAATTATACTATTAATGAGGGATTTATGAAATAGAAAAAAGGAAAAAAGAAAGATGGGCTTTCTTTTTTCCTTTTGTAATGAAGAGATTATTTATTGTTCGCTAGGGTAGAAAATGCTCTGCCAACAGCTTCAATTGTATATTCAATATCTTCTTTTGTATGTTCTGTCGTTAAGAACCATGCTTCATATTTAGAAGGTGCTAAATTAATACCTTCTTGAAGCATCAGCTTGAAGAATCTACCGAACATTTCACCATCTGTATTTTTGGCTGCATCGTAATCTTCAATTGTATTTGTTGTGAAGTATACAGTTAATGCACCTTTTAGACGGTTTACTGTAATATCGATGTTATATTTTGTAGCTTGATCTAAAATTCCTTTTTCAAGTATTGCGCCAAGTGCATCTAATTTCTCGTATACGCCTTCTTGTTGAAGTACTTCTAGACAGGCAATCCCTGATGCCATAGAAGCAGGGTTCCCAGCCATTGTACCAGCTTGGTATGCAGGGCCGAGCGGTGCAACTTGTTCCATAATTTCTTTTTTACCACCGTAAGCACCAATTGGAAGTCCGCCGCCGATAACTTTACCAAGTGCTGTTAAATCTGGGGTTACGCCAAGTAAGTCTTGAGCGCCGCCATACATAAAGCGGAAAGCAGTAATAACTTCATCATAAATTACTAGTGCACCAGCTTCGTGAACAAGTTCGTTAACTTTTTCAAGGAAGCCAGGTTTTGGCTCAACAATACCGAAGTTTCCAACGATTGGCTCTACAAGGATAGCTGCTACTTCATGTCCCCATTTATCTAACGCTTCTTTTAAAGTTTCTACATTATTAAATGGAACAGTAATAACTTCTTGAGCGATACTTTGTGGCACACCCGCTGAATCAGGAATTCCAAGAGTAGAAGGACCCGAGCCAGCTGCTACAAGTACTAAATCGGAATGACCGTGGTAACAACCAGCGAATTTCATAATTTTTGTGCGGCCAGTGTAAGCACGAGCAACACGAATGGTTGTCATAACGGATTCTGTACCAGAGTTCACGAAGCGGACTTTATCTAAAGCGGGCATTGCTTCTTTTAACATTTTTGCGAATTTTACTTCTAATGCTGTTGGAGTACCGTATAGTACGCCGTTTTCAGCCGCTGTTTTAATTGCTTCTGTCACGTGTGGGTGAGCATGTCCAGTAATAATAGGGCCATACGCTGCTAAATAATCGATATATTTATTTCCATCTACATCCCAGAAATAAGCACCTTTTCCGCGTTCCATTGCAACAGGAGAACCGCCTCCAACTGCTTTAAAAGAACGGGAAGGACTATTAACACCACCAACGATATGTTCTAAAGCTTCTTTATGTAACGCTTCTGATTTTGTGAAATTCACTACAATTCATCTCCTTACAAAAATCTATGTATTATTCTAACATGTTTTTTGAAAAGACGTATTGTTTGTGATAGAAGGAGCAGTTGGGTAAACTATTCGTTGTGACATTTAGGAAGGGGGTCCGATTATGAAATCGGTAATTGAGGTACAAGGGTTACGTAAAGAGTTTACAGCTTATTCAAGTCGTCCGGGATTAAAGGGTGCATTTCGCGATTTATTAAATCGTGATTATAAAATAGTACCAGCAGTAAATGATGTTTCTTTTACTGTAAAGCAAGGTGAAATGGTTGGTTATATTGGTGAGAATGGTGCTGGTAAATCAACGACGATTAAAATGCTTACAGGGATTTTGACTCCGACATCAGGACAAATTACAGTGAATGGAATGAATCCACACAAACAGAGAGAAGAATTTGTAAGAACAATCGGCGTTGTGTTTGGTCAGCGTTCCCAGCTTTGGTGGGATATTGCTGTACAAGAATCATTTCGTTTATTGAAGAAAGTGTACGGTGTATCAGACGCTCAGTATAAGGAACATATGGAACATGTTATTGAAACGTTAGATATCGGTCCTTTATTAGATAAACCGGTACGGAAATTATCTCTTGGTCAAAGAATGCGTTGTGAATTGGCAGCGGCGTTAATTCATAATCCGCCGTTATTATTTTTAGATGAGCCAACAATTGGACTAGATGTTCTTGTGAAATTGAAAATACGAGAATTCTTAAAAGAGATGAATGAACGTTATAAAACAACAATTTTATTAACGACACATGATATTACTGATATTGAAGCTTTATGTGAACGCGTCATCATGCTTGATGAAGGGAATATTATGTATGACGGATCTTTAGATAATCTTCGTACGCAGTGGGGAGTAGAGAAGGAAATACATTTTCAGTTTGTTGCCCCAGTTTCATACCAGGAGTTATCAATGGTTATGCCGGATAGTCATGTTGTTTGGTCAAAAACGAAAGAAGAAAACGCATGGGTTGCAAAAATACCGAATGAAGAAGTTATCATTTCTATGTTGATTTCTAAAGTAGTACAAGCCTTTCAAATTAAAGATTTGAAAATTAACGAAGTGTCTACAGAGGAAATTATTCGTAACATTTATGAAGAAGGTATTATGCATGGGTAAGTATATTGAAATGATTCGGATCCGCTTTTTAATGATGCTTGCTTATCGTACAAATTATTACAGCGGGATTTTAATTTATACGATTAACATTGGTGCGTATTATTTTTTATGGCAAGCAATTTATAGCGGGAAAGAGAATATTGAAAGTTTATCTATTTCGCAAATGACTACGTATATTGCGATCGCATGGATGGCACGCGCTTTTTATTTCAATAATATAGATAGAGAAATTGCGATGGAAATTCAAGAAGGACGTGTGGCGGTAGAGCTAATTCGTCCATATAACTATTTAGGTATGAAAGTTATGCAAGGGCTTGGAGAAGGGATATTTCGTTTTGCTTTCTTTTCAATTCCGGGTATGGTTATTGTTACGTTATTATTTTCATTACAAATTACAACAAATTTTCAAACGTGGTTATATTTCTTCTTATCTTTAATATTTAGTTTTATCATTAATACACAAATAAATTTAATGACAGGAATGCTTACATTCTTCTTATTTAATAATAGTGGAATTATGTATGCGAAACGTGTTGTTATCGATTTATTTTCTGGTTTATTATTACCGATTAGTTTTTATCCGTTATGGGCCCAAAAAGCAATGGTGTTTTTACCGTTTCAAGCAATTAGTTATATTCCGAGTATGATTTTCTCTGAAGGTATACAAGGAAATAAGTTATATGAAGCTTTATTATTTCAAGTGATTTGGGCAATTATACTTATTATTCCAATTGTACTGATGTGGAAAACGGCGAGAAAACGTCTAATCGTACAAGGGGGATGACGAGATGATATATATAAAATTATTTTTGCAATATGCAAGTCAATATATAAAAACAAAATTGGAGTATCGTGGCGATTTTATCGTCGGATTACTTTCAGATTTATCACTACAAGCTGTTAATTTAATCTTCATTCTCGTTGTGTTTGGGCATACCCAAGCACTAAAAGGGTGGAGCCGAGAAGAAGTAATCTTTATTTATGGGTTCTTTTTAGTACCGTTTGCCATTTTTTCAGCTTTCTTTAATATATGGGACTTTAATGATCGTTACATTATTAAAGGAGAAATGGACCGTATATTAACGAGACCGATTCATAGTTTATTTCAAATTATATTAGAAAGAATGGAACTTGAATCTTTAATTGGAGCTATTACGGGGATTATTGTGATGGGTTATGCAGCAATGGAGCTGCAATTATCTTTTTACTGGTATGATTTCTTCTTATTCCTACTCATGGTAGGGGGAGGGGCACTTGTGTACGGCGGGATATTTGTTACGCTTGCAAGTTTTGGCTTTTGGTCGGATGCGAAAAGTTCCATTATGCCGCTTATGTATAACATAGGGAATTATGGACGCTACCCTGTTGATATTTATAACCGTGTTATTCGCTTTGTTTTAACGTTTGTTTTACCGTTTGCATTTGTTGGGGTATATCCAGCAGCATACTTTTTAAGAAAAACAGAGTGGAATAGCTATGCTTTCGCAACTCCAATTGTTGGTGTTATCTGTTTTACTATTGCAATTACCCTCTGGAATCAAGGGGTTAAACGATATCGTGGTGCAGGAAATTAATTATAGAAGCTTGTTCGTTTCTAAGGGATAAATCAGCTACAGTCCTCATACATATAAAACGAGGTGGAGGACATGTTATGGGGATTTATTCTATTAATTGCAGCAATCGCTATTTTGAGAAGTGTCCAATTATTATGGAGTTCATATTCAAATTCCAATCGTTTCTTTTCGCTGTACAATTTAGCTACGTTGTTTTTGATTTATACAACGGTACTGATTGCGTTTGGATTAAGTTATGTTGTGCTAGAGGAAATGGGTTTTGCAGTTTTGAAAGAAGATGGGGATAGGTTAAGTGCTCATTCCTTTCAGCTCGTTGAAATATGTTTATATTTTAGCGCGGTTACTTTATTGTCCGTTGGATATGGTGATATAGCTCCGATTGGAATCGGAAGATGGATTGCAATTGGAGAAGCGCTAATTGGATATACATTACCGTTTGCCTTTGTGATGAGATCTGTAATAGACAATGAAAAATAAGGTCGCATTTGATATAGTAAAAGAAAAGAGAAGGAGTGATAACAATGATTACAGTAGGAGAAATGGCACCAGAATTTACATTAGAAGGAAGTAACGGAGAACAAATTCGCTTAGCTGACTTTCGCGGTAAAAATGTAGTCCTATATTTTTATCCGAAAGATATGACTCCGGGATGTACAACTGAAGCATGTGATTTTCGTGATGCATATGGATTATTTCAAGAGAAGGATACGGTTATACTTGGTGTAAGTCCAGATTCAGCAAATAGACATATGAAATTCATTGAGAAGCATGAGCTTCCATTTGTACTTTTAGTAGACGAAGATCATAAAGTAGCAGAATTGTACGATGTTTGGAAGCTGAAAAAGAACTTCGGAAAAGAGTACATGGGAATTGAGCGTTCTACATTCCTTATTAATAAAGACGGTGAGCTTGTAAATGAGTGGCGTAAAGTGAAAGTGAAAGGGCATATTGAGGATGTTCTTTCTTATATAAAATAAATCTATATTAATGAGGAGAAAAAATACATATGTAAGGCATGCGTCTATACATATTTTCTTGCGATACATAAAGTGAAAGTGTAGGGCATACCTCCTCAGATGATAGTATTCCAAGTGCGATTATGTCGCACTTTTTTCTATGTAAATGTATAGGGAATGGGGGAAGATACATAAGAATAAGGCTATATACGAAAATAAACCACATACTTATAGTAGAAATATTGACGATTTATAAGAAAAAGAGTACACTCTTTATAAGAATTATAAAATAATAATCCGTATAGAATCGGGGTGCATGACGGTGGTCAAAGAAGAATTAAAAGAAGCGCTAGAAATGCTGAAAAATACGGGTGTACGCATTACTCCACAGCGTCATGCTATTTTAGAGTACCTTGTGGAATCTATGACGCACCCAACAGCGGATGACATTTATAAAGCATTAGAAGGTAAGTTTCCAAATATGAGTGTTGCAACTGTCTATAATAACTTACGTGTGTTTAAAGAAGTTGGACTTGTAAAGGAATTAACTTATGGGGATGCTTCAAGTAGATTTGATTATGTTACAAGTCAACATTATCATGTGATTTGCGAAAAATGTGGTAAGATTGTTGATTTTCCTTATGGAGGATTGGAACAGCTTGAAGAGGAAGCTGCAAAAACGACAGGCTTCGTTATTAATAGTCATCGCTTAGAAATTTATGGCGTTTGTCCAGAGTGTCATAAGGCGTAATATATAATAAAAAGAAAGAGGCTGACGGCTATACGTCGACCTCTTTCTTTATTATATATGGGAATCGTGTTAGACTCATGAGGATTTAAAATGTTAAGTGAAGAATCAAATTTAATAAGAACAAATACAAGAGGTGATTTCTTAGTTAAGAAATCACCTTTTTAATGAGATGAAACTTCTTTAGTTTTGTAAGCTCCATATACCTATGATTTATAACTCTTCTTATTATATTTCTCATCAAATTCTTTTCCTTCTAGATTTCGATCAAGTGTTAAAGGTTGATTGCAATGCATACATGCGTCGACACGACCGAGCATTTTTGTTGGTTTATCGCAGCTTGGACAAATAATTTGTATCGTTTTTGTAGATAACATACCAATCCAAAAGTAAACAACAGTGCTAGCGATGACAGCTAAAAAACCAACCATCATAAAGGTTGTCATAATAATGATGTTTTCGCGAAAAAAGACACCTAAGTATGCAATGAAGAGGCCGATAAATACTAAACTCAATGCAAAGGTTCGGATTTTATTAATTTTGTTCGAATATTTAATACCCATTCCCACCACACTCCTATAGGAATAATATAACACACAATTTAGAATATTTTATGAAAACGAAGGTGATGATTAAATTTATCACTTATTAAAGAACAGTAGTGTTTTCTTTTAAGATGCAATACAGAAAGAGATTAGGTGGAAGGAGCATGTCTATAAAAGAGGAGTAGTAATTTTTTTCTATAGTTAATTTAGTTTTTTAACGGGATGTGAAATTTTTTCAGAAAAAGTATTGACCCTATATATACTGCGTGATATATTAATAAACGTCGCTGATGCGGAAACGCAGTAAACGACAAAAAAGAAATTTGAAAAACTTAGTTGACATCGAAAAACGAAGATGTTAACATAAGGAAGTCGCAATCGAGCGGCGAAGTAGTTCTTTGAAAACTGAACGAAACAAACAACGTGAACGTCAATTTTTATTTTTAGATGCTAGACAAACTAACTTTATTGGAGAGTTTGA
>NZ_PCOH01000023.1:0-85453 GCF_002976445.1 Bacillus sp. MYb56 | reverse complement strand
AGTAAACAGGTTAATGTGCTTTCTTTTTCCTGTCTACTATAAGGGGATCATATCACACATGTAGGCGTTTTTTTAATAGATTGTAGTTGTATGCCCGACTGTTGCAACAATTGCATCATCTCTAATAGGAATAAATCCTATTGATGTTTGTGGCGTGTTAGGAGGGGCATATTGACTCATCATACGGCTATCAATACGAGTAATAAAATCGGTTAAATAAGCTGAAATAAAAGCATAAGGAATCCTTCGTTCATTTAATGAATAAATAATTTCCTCTTTCGTTTTTACGCCTACGCCATGTCCGTAAAAAAAGAAGTTTCCTAGATAGATTGTATTTTCTCCTTGCCACTCAATCGTAGCTGGATTAACTTGTGGATTTTTAAAGTAAACGAGGTCACCTGGAACGATATCGCCACTCGTTTTTGTTATGAGCTTTAAGTCGCGATCGTAGTCCCATGTATAAAGTAAGAGGTTTGCGAATAGACGGTTGAAAGTTTTTTCCTCATATAATGATAGTAATGCTTTGTAAAAAATGATAATCATTGCGGTGGCACATTCAGTTCCATATAGTTTTCCGTTTTTAAAAATATCTTGGATGGCAATGGAAGGGGCTATGTTTGGGAGTAGTTGAAATCCGCCAAGTGATGTTCTTTCCCAAAACTGAGGGTTGCAAAAAGATTGTTGAAACGTACGAAACTGAAATCCACTTTGAAAAAGTTCTAGCGCGGAAGTAATAATATTAACTCGTAAATTAAGATCAAAGCTGAGTTCATCGGCTGTTCGGAAGGAATAAACTTCTTGATTTCCCGCCATTATGGATAAAATCTGTTGTTTTTCAGCTGCAAATGGCTCATATTCATTTGTGATATAAGGGTGTACAATAGAACGGCCTATCACAATCATAATGGTATCCCCACCTATACGTTACAGATTTCGCGATACGGGAAAGCTTATATTGGACTTTAGACATAGGATGAAAGTATCGCTTTTTCATAGAAAAACATTTATCCCGCTATTTGCGGGCAGTAAGAATTCCACCTCAAAATTCGGCTGGAGCCCTGCTGCCCGTAAACGCCCGATTGGTGAAGGCTAATAATCAGTGGGGATGAACAAAACCCCACTGATTAAAGTTTCACTTTATATTTTGGTAGACTTTAACTACAGACAAGTACAAGTCTTTAAAACGCCAATGTGTTCTTTGAAAAAAGATAGCATAGGGAGTTCGATAGCTGAATTCAAGCTATCGGTAAAATGATATGTGTCGTCAAGAACAAGACGCTAAAACACCTGAACACGAATCTGTACGGTATGGTATAGTACCGTAGCTCACGAACCTATACGATTTGTTGTGAGAGTGGTGATGGCACACCGCAATCTTGCAAGTCAGCGATACCAGAAATGGACTTCGCCTTAGGTAGCAAGAATCCCACTGATGTTAGTCAGCTTGCCCCATTAGGGTGGGAATGTCAAATTCTTTAGTATCGTATGAAAAAAAGAGAAAAAAGGTGAAAGAAAAGCCTATCAACTGATAGGCTTGTACTCTTTAATAACACGTAATGTTTGTAATGTCATATCTTCAGGACCTTGTACAGGTAACCCAGCTTCTAAATTTTTAAGAATATACTCTAAGTTATCTTGTGTAATAATTTCCCCCGGAGTAAAGATTGGAATCCCTGGCGGATAAACCATAACAAAATCAGCTATAATACGACCTGCTGCGTTTTCAAATGGAATGACTTCTGTTTCTGAATAAAAAGCATCTCTAGGAGAAAGTGCTAGCACAGGTATTTCTGGTATTTCTACTTGTACTTGAACACCTTTGTCTGCTCTATTTCTATATGTTGCTGCTAAATCTTGTAATGCTGTAATAAGTGTATCTGTTTCACTTTCTGTATCTCCAAATGTGATAAGACAAAGTATGTTATATAAATCAGAGAGTTCTACTTCAATGTTGTAATGTTCTCTAAGCCATACTTCAGCCTGATGGCCTGTAATACCTAAATCTTTTACAGATACAATTATCTTTGTAGGATCATAGTTAAAAGTAGCATCTGTTCCTAGCATTTCTTTTCCAGGACAATAAAGATGCTCAATAACATTTATAGCATCACGAACATGCTCAGCTAATTGTATTGTTTGTTCTATGAGAGCTGTTCCTTCTGTAGCAAGACGTTTTCTAGCAACATCAAGGGATGCTAACAAAATGTAAGAAGTTGATGTAGTCGTAAGCATGCTAATAATGGATTGGACATGCTTTACGTTCACAAGACCTTCTTTTACATTAAGAATAGAGCTTTGGGTTAAAGACCCACCTAATTTGTGAACACTTGTTGCTGCCATATCTGCACCTGCTTGCATAGCTGATATTGGTAGTTCATCATGAAAATGGATATGAACACCGTGAGCCTCATCAACAAGTACAGGAATATCGTAAGAATGAGCTAATTCTACAATCTGCTCTAAATCTGCAGCAAACCCAAAATATGTTGGATTTATAACAAGTAAGCCTTTCGCATCTGAGTGCTCTTCAAGAGCCTTTTTGACAGATTGAATTGTGATCCCATGTGAAATACCGAGCTTCGGATCAATCTCAGGATGCATGAAAATTGGTTTTGCACCTGAGAAAATAATAGCTGACATTACTGATTTATGCACATTCCGTGGCACGAGGATTTTATCCCCAGGACCGCACACGCTCATCACCATTGTCATAATTGCACCACTTGTACCTTGAATAGAAAAGAACGTATGATCTGCACCGAAAGCAGCGGCTGCTAAATCCTGTGCTTCTTTAATCATACCTTTTGGATGATGTAAATCATCGAGCGGCGCAATATTAATTAAATCAATTGCTAATGCATTATGCCCAATAAATTCGCGAAATGTAGGATCCATGCCCTGTCCTTTTTTATGACCAGGAATATGGAATTGAACTGGATTTCGCTTACTGTGCTCAACTAAAGCGGTAAACAATGGTGTTTCGTATTGGGACAATCTATACACCCCTTCTTCTTCGTAATATTTATTAGAGTTTGTTTTATATGATTTCATCTCATTCTAAAAGGAAATTAAGATGACAAACTTTTAGAACTTGACTTGTTTTTCTGCCATTCGCAAAAGCCTTTTTGGGGATGGTAGTCTCACTTTATTCTCTATAAAACAAAAGCATTATATCACCAATAATTATAGATGTATAGAAAAATCGCATTTTCAAGGTGAGTATGTTTAATAGTTATATTTTAAATACTGCAAAGAGGAAGACAATTCCATTGAAATGGATAAATGGTGTATAATGCAGAGTGGCTATAGTGAAGAATAAAAGGTTGTCTTAAAGGTAGCATAATAGAAAAAGAAAGAATACTGAATGAGGTGCAAAAATGGAATATCAATATCCACTTGATTACAATTGGTCAAATGAAGAAATGGTAGCAGTTGTAAAGTTTTATGAAGCGATTGAAAAGGTATACGAAAAAGGAGTTTTGAGAGAAGATTTGATGGAATTATATCGTCGTTTTAAAGAGATTGTGCCATCGAAGGCAGCGGAGAAAAAAATTGATAAAGAATTTCAAGAAGTAAGTGGATATTCTATATATCGTACGATTCAAAGAGCAAAAGAAGTAGCGGAAAAAAAGATTGTAAAAATGTAAAAATATTTTGAAAATTAAAATGCAAAGTGCTATAATGTGATAACAACTAAAAACGGACAATATAAATTGTCCGTTTTCTACTATCGATTACAAAGTGCATATAAAGGAAGGAGTGGTTGCATCGTAGATTCAATCTTAGCAAGGAATTGTTCGTTGGTCATTGCTGAAAACTCCTCTGGTGATATATGAATACCGACTAATAACTCTGCTTTTTTCACAGTAGCTAAACGTTCAATCATCTTTTGTAAGTCTTCCGTTTCAAGCGTTTTATGCAGTTTTACACCTGGTTTAGTATGGTCAATGGACCAAACGAAGTCATTTGGAATATTTGTTTTTAAATCATTTAAATGTTCTAAGAAGGCGTGAGCCGTCTCCACTTTTTGTGGACACTCATAGATTAAACCAAAGTATATGAAGGCGTGAGTACCCCATAAACCAATTTGAAAGTGTGGTAACATTTTATATCCACGTTTATTTGTTGAAAAAGCAACCCAAGTATCGTTTGGTGGATTGACTTTGCGGCGTGCATGTTTTGCTACATGGTAGAAAAAGTTTTCATCAGTTTGTTGTGATAAATATTCTGCAAATTGTTCCCCTAAAGCTTCTAGCTTAGGATGAATATTCGTTTTAATTGCGCTCATTCGTTCTTCAAGACCATCAACAGTAAAGACTTCAAAATCAGTTGATGTGAATGTTTGTAGTGTCATGATTGTTCCTCCAACTCCTATTTTGTTTTAATTTTAGCATAGCTTGTACTATTCATAAAAAAAACATCACAAAAAAATTTAAATAAAAAAATATAATTTTGTTGCATAGATGATTTATCCAACATAGTATAGTATAAAACAAAAAATCAGAAAATTGAATCAATTCCAGTCCGAGGGCAGACGAATATTGGGAGGAGGCAAAAAAATGAGACAGGTGATTAATGCGTTAAAGAGAACAGATGCTGAAAAGAGAATTCCGGTGCTACGTTTGGAGCTAGATTATGAATTAGCAACTTTATATGATGCGATGATGGATAACGACAAACAGAAAAAAGAAGAGTGCGTACAAAAATTAGAAGTGTTAAGACTTGAAATGATCCGTTTAGAAGCGTAATAATAGTATATGTATAAATAATTAGTTGGTGCGAACCTTATAAAGGGTTCGTTTTTTCTGTGAACAGTATAGATCGGAGTGTTTAAACATGCAAGAAGTATGGAAAGACATCGATACACACGCGAAACAGTGGATTCGAGAAGCCGGAGAACAATTAATGGCGTCACTGAAAAAAACACTTATTATAGAAACAAAGTCAAATGCAGCTGATCTAGTAACAAATATGGACCGAGAAACGGAGCAGTTTTTAATTGGGAAAATTAAAGAAACATTCCCGGCTCATAATATTTTAGGAGAAGAAGGCTATGGAGATGAGATTACCTCTTCTAATGGGGTTGTTTGGTTAATTGATCCAATTGATGGCACGATGAACTTTGTTCATCAAAAAAGAAATTTCGCAATCTCAATCGGGATTTATGAGAACGGTATCGGAAAGATTGGTCTTATTTATGATCCAGTTCATGACGAACTATATCATGCGGTAAAGGGAGAAGGGGCTTTTTGCAATGATTTAGCTATTCCCATGTTAGAAAAAGGAACGGTAGAGCATGGAGTTATAGCTTTGAATGCGATATGGCTTACTGATAATCCATTGCTTAATATGGAAAAAATGATGATGCTCGTTAAGAAGGCAAGAGGTACGAGGTCATATGGTTGTGCAGCGTTAGAAATGGTATATGTTGCCACGGGAAGATTAGACGCATATGTAACACCGCGCTTATCGCCATGGGACTTTGGCGGGGGACAGATTATTGTAGAGGAAGTTGGCGGTAAAGTGACAACGTTCTTGGGAACGCCTCTGTCTATTGTAGAGAAAAGCAGTGTGTTAGTTGCAAAACCAGGAGTATACGAAGAATTATTACCATTTGTATCGCAATAATGAAAAAAAGTAAGAGGCATAAAGAAGCTTCTTACTTTTTAATGTTATTGCGATTTACGCATTTTTCTTTTTGTTACAAAACCGTATCCAACTGTAACAAATGTGCCGATAATGCAAATAATAATGCCGATGGGACTATTTTCAGCAATCATAATTCCGATACCAATTAAGAAGATAACACCGATAATTGCTGTTAATAAAAAGCGATATTGAATGTGTTCCATTTCTTCACCCTCCAATCTTATTTTACTTTCACAAAAGTAAGAATACAACTATATTTTCATTCTTGATTTTATTTTGATTGCCATTGTATCCCCTTCGCTCTTATAATAGAGAAGGATTAAAAAGACATTAGGAGTTGGACATGTTGAAAAAACGACAAGATTTACGAAATATAGCAATTATTGCCCACGTTGACCATGGTAAAACAACACTTGTTGACCAGTTATTACGTCAAGCGGGGACGTTCCGTGCGAATGAACATATTGAAGAACGCGCAATGGACTCAAATGATCTAGAAAGAGAACGTGGTATTACAATTTTAGCGAAGAATACTGCGATTCACTATGAAGATAAAAGAATTAACATTTTAGATACACCTGGTCACGCTGACTTCGGTGGAGAAGTAGAACGTATCATGAAAATGGTTGATGGTGTTCTACTTGTAGTTGATGCATATGAAGGTTGTATGCCACAAACACGATTTGTTTTAAAGAAAGCTCTTGAGCAAAACTTAACTCCAATCGTTGTTGTAAACAAAATTGACCGTGACTTCGCTCGCCCTGATGAAGTAGTTGATGAAGTAGTTGACTTATTCATCGAACTTGGTGCAAACGAAGATCAATTAGAGTTCCCAGTTGTATTTGCATCAGCAATGAACGGAACAGCAAGCTTAGATTCAAATCCAGCAAATCAAGAAGAGAATATGAAATCATTGTTTGACACAATCATTGAACATATTCCAGCACCAATTGATAACAGCGAAGAGCCACTTCAATTCCAAGTAGCACTTCTTGATTACAATGACTATGTTGGTCGTATTGGGGTTGGACGCGTATTCCGCGGTACAATGAAAGTAGGACAACAAGTTGCATTAATGAAAGTTGACGGAAGTGTAAAACAATTCCGTGTAACTAAATTATTTGGTTACATTGGATTAAAACGTCAAGAAATTGAAGAAGCAAAAGCTGGAGATTTAGTAGCTGTTTCAGGTATGGAAGACATTAACGTAGGTGAAACGGTATGTCCGGTTGAGCATGAAGAGGCTTTACCATTATTACGTATTGATGAGCCAACATTACAAATGACATTCCTTGTAAATAACAGCCCATTTGCAGGTCGTGAAGGTAAATTCATTACTTCTCGTAAAATTGAAGAGCGTCTTCGTTCACAATTAGAGACAGATGTAAGTTTACGTGTGGATAATACAGATTCTCCTGATGCATGGATCGTATCTGGACGCGGAGAGTTACATTTATCTATCTTAATTGAAAACATGCGTCGTGAAGGTTATGAACTACAAGTATCTAAGCCTGAAGTAATTATTAAAGATGTCGATGGCGTAAGAAGTGAGCCTGTAGAGCGCGTACAAATCGATGTTCCTGAAGAATACACTGGTTCTATTATGGAATCAATGGGCGCACGTAAAGGTGAAATGTTAGATATGGTGAATAACGGAAACGGTCAAGTTCGCCTTACTTTCATGGTTCCAGCACGTGGGTTAATTGGTTACACAACAGAATTCCTAACATTAACTCGTGGTTATGGTATTTTAAACCATACATTTGATTGCTACCAACCAGTACATGCTGGACAAGTGGGTGGACGTCGTCAAGGTGTTCTAGTTTCACTTGAAGCAGGAAAAGCATCACAATACGGTATTATGCAAGTTGAAGACCGTGGTGTAATCTTCGTTGAACCAGGTACAGAAGTATATGCTGGTATGATCGTTGGAGAACATACACGTGAGAATGATTTAACAGTTAACGTTGTAAAAATGAAACAACAAACGAACATTCGTTCTGCAACGAAAGATCAAACTTCAACAATGAAAAAACCACGCTTAATGACTTTAGAAGAGTCATTAGAGTACTTAAACGATGATGAGTTCTGTGAAGTAACTCCAGAATCAATTCGTCTACGTAAAAAGATTCTTGATAAGAGTGAGCGCGAAAGAGCTGCTAAGAAAAAGAAATCTGTAGAAGCGTAAAAATAAAAAAACAACTACCTTTATAAAAGGTAGTTGTTTTTTTATTTTGTTTATTTTTAGAATATTTATTCTTTTTTGTGGACAGTATTTTTTTTGCGAGTTACTCTTGTATTAAGTACATAAAGAAAATTTGTTTTTATGAGAAGGGAGGAAAGATAGTGTTAGAAAGAATGTCATTTTTCGCGAAATTATGCAAAGTTGATGAAAATCCAGAACTAGGGATGTGGTTACTTTATGGAACAATTATTATATTGAGTGCACTTGTATATAATTTAGGATTTGCAAGGAAGCTATCAGTGCTAAAAAATATAGTAATATACATATCTTTAGCAATTGGATGCACGGTATTAACTTTCTTTGCAGTTTTTTTACCAGTTGGAGAGGGGCTCGTTGTAGCGGCGATTGTACTTGGAATTTATAGATTACGTTTACGTCAAGCGAAACAACAAAAGGCAGGGTGAAAAGGGGGAGTTTCATGCGCTCGGTACAAGATGCACTATATAATTGGTTAACAATTAAAACTGTTGCGGAAGCGCGTCCAGATGATAGCGCTGCACAAGAAACGTATGTATTATTTCGAAATATGATATATGAAGAGCATAAATTACGAAATGTAGAAGTGGAAAAGAACGAGGAAATGTATTTAATTACATATGAAATTGATGGAGAAATAAGGTGTGCAAGATTTCCAGTAGAAGCAATTGATTGTTTTTTGGATCAGATGAATCGTGAACCAGAAAAATACAAATAAGTCCTTATCTATATGATTAAGGACTTATTTACGGTTTACCAATCGTCTTCTACTTTTTTATCACGATATAATCGGAAATTACCACTTGCATGGCGTTCCATAGTACGCTCTGCAATGCGTTCCGTACATTCCATGCACATATATGTATGAATAGGGCGATTACGCAGTTTTTTTGCCATAGGATTTTCGTCATCTAACATATCTTTTTTATCACAAATCATACATCTGACTCTCATTTCGTCACCTCAATACGAATTCTATCAGTATAAGTATATCATGGAAGCATAATGTTTTTGAATAATAGCGGGAAAAAATAATATTTTCGCAATTCGAAAAATAGGTTATGATAAGGATATATAAATAATATTTGGAGGTGGAAATATGGCGAATGTAGTTGAGCCTACATTGACAGGTGATTTAGTACAATCTTTGCGTAAAGAGTGTATCGTTATGATAGCAACAACAGATTTCGAAAAACAAATTCCTAACGTAAGTGCTATTTCTTGGGTATATGCAGTGAGTGAAACTAGTATTCGATTTGCGGTAGATCAACGCTCACGTATTGTGGGGAATATACGGCATAGTGCAGGGGTTGTATTGACTATAATGGCGAATGAATCCGTATTTTCCATAAGTGGTGAAAGTGAAATTTTAACAGATAGAATGGAAGGGATTCCTCTAAAATTAACGGTAGTAGAAGTGAATGTACAAGAAGTTCGTGATGTTATGTTTTATGGTGCGAAACTTGCTACTGAACCAACATATGAAAAAACATATGATCTTCGAGCAGCTAAAAAGCTTGATAACCAAGTATTAGTAGGAATGAAAGAATTATAAAGAAGATGAATAGGAACAACGTTCATAAACTTTTACAAGTGAGTATTGTGATTTAATGTGAAAAATTATAATAAAAAGTAATATATTGAATAGAAATGAATAAAAAATAAAGAAAAGGTTTAATTTCTATGAGTTTCGATTCTACCTCGTTTTTACGGTACATATAATTATAACAATGGTTCGTCCATATTTTATGGATGAAACCCTTGTTCTACAAATTTAAAAGTGGAGTCAGGGGGTAACAGGTTGGATAAAATTTATGTGTTAGATACGAATGTACTTTTGCAGGATCCTTTATCTATTTTTTCATTTGCAACAAATGAAGTAGTGATTCCAGCAGTTGTATTAGAAGAGGTTGATTCGAAAAAACGTTATATGGATGAAGTAGGACGAAATGCTCGCTATGTATCTAAGTTAATCGACAAATTTCGCGAAATAGGAAAGCTGCATGAAAGTATTCCGTTAGAAAACGGCGGTACATTTCGTATTGAATTAAATCATCGCTCATTTGTTCAACTGCAAGATATTTTTGTAGAAAAAACAAATGATAATCGAATTTTAGCGGTAGCGAAAAACCTCTCTTTAGAAGAACAAGAAAAAGAGGACGGGAAATCAGTTATTTTAGTAAGTAAAGATGTACTCGTAAGGGTAAAAGCTGATGCAATCGGATTGCAGGCCGAAGATTATTTAAGTGACCGAGTAATCGAAGTGGAAAATATATATTCAGGATTTTTAGAAGGGTATATATCAAAAGAACAGTTAGATTATTTTTATGAAAAAGGTGAACTGCCTTTATCTGAAATCGCAAATCATCCTTTTTATCCAAATCAGTTTGTTGTAATGAAAGATGCACTAGGGGGTTCTAGTTCTGCACTTGGGATTGTGGATCATTTAGGTAAGAAGGTAAAAAAACTTATTTTTCACAATGAACAAGTGTGGGGGATACGCCCACGAAACGTGCAGCAAATTATGGGATTAGAATTGCTACTTCGGGAAGATATTCCACTTGTAACGTTAACAGGGAAAGCCGGTACAGGAAAAACGTTACTTGCATTAGCTTCGGGACTAATGCAAACGGAAGATTTAGGGTTATATAAAAAACTACTTGTCGCGAGACCAATTGTACCGGTAGGGAAAGATATAGGCTATTTACCAGGAGAGAAAGAGGAAAAATTAAGACCGTGGATGCAGCCGATTTTTGATAATCTAGAGTATTTATTCAATACGAAAAAGCCTGGGGAGCTAGATGCTATTTTAGCTGGAATGGGTTCGATTGAAGTAGAAGCGCTTACCTATATACGCGGGAGAAGTATTCCAGACCAGTTCATTATAATTGACGAGGCACAAAATTTAACGAAGCATGAAGTAAAGACGATATTAACAAGGGTAGGCGAAAAAAGTAAGATTGTATTAATGGGGGATCCTCAGCAAATTGATCATCCGTATTTAGATGAATATAATAACGGTTTAACATATGTTGTAGAGAAGTTTAAAGAACAACGTATTAGTGGTCATGTAAAGTTTGTTAAAGGAGAGCGTTCTAATTTAGCACAACTAGCAGCGGATTTATTATAAAAAGGAGTGAGCTTAAGCTCACTCCTTTTTTGCCTTTTAATTATACAATTTAAATGATTGTAAATTTACGGATGTTACGAATCGGATTTTGTCTATTAGATCCATCATGGAAATATAGATGAACAGGCCCGTCTTCTCGTAATGGTTTACCTTCTTTTGAAAAACCGAGAATAGCTTTATGGGCTGTTTCTAACGGAAGTGTAATTGTATTGTCTGTGGTTTCAATTTCGACATGAGTAGCATCTTCTAAAATTTCAGCATTTTTTAGAAATGGATGAAGTGGTATGCCAAATGTCCCGTTAATAAGCTGTTCTTTTTTATATTTCTTTACACTTTGTTGTATTGGCGGGAAGGCAGCACCATCACGGATTTCGCGATCCCAATGCTCTGAAGTATGTTTTAAGTATGTTTCTAATTCGGATGAGTCTTCTCTAGTTTCATCAAAGTAAGTTGTCAAATCTATTTTTCGATCATCGAAAATCCATACAGTTGGATCGATAGTGATTGGAAAACGAACTTTTCCATTAATAAATAAAATTTCGCTCATTGTTGTTCCCCCATTTGTGTTATACTCCCACTTTTCAGTATAATAGTATTAGGCACTGTTGTCACAAAAAATGTTTCTATTGCAATTTATTAAAACTATCGCTAATATTAATAGATATGAGAGAGTAGGACGGAAACGGAGGGAATCAATTTGGCGTCTGAGACAGTATCAAATCATCAGGAAAAGGCACTAGCCCTTCTACAAGCGGATGCAGAGAAGATTTTAAGACTTATTAAGGTACAAATGGACAATCTTACAATGCCGCAATGTCCATTATATGAAGAAGTTTTAGACACACAAATGTTTGGACTATCCCGCGAGGTCGATTTTGCGGTTCGCCTTGATCTTATTGGAGAAGAACAAGGGAAAGCAATGTTAGGAGAGCTCGAACGTGAGTTGTCTGCACTTCATGAAGCATTTACAAACAAACAACAATAACGGGTTCAAATAAGGGGGCTCAAACTGAAATAGTTTGGGCTTTTTATTTGTATAATAAAGAAGGAAGAACCTATATACATATGGAATACAACAATAATTAAATTGAAACAGAAAGAGGAAATGAAATGAAAAAAGTATGGAAATCGATGGATTATTCCTTATTACTTCCTCTTGTTATCTTATGTGTGTTGGGAGTTATAATGGTATATAGTTCTAGTTCCATTGTTGCGATTTCGTCGAGACATAACTGGCCAGCAGATTACTTTTTTAAAAAACAATTATTTGCTCTAGCTGTTGGAACGATAATGTTAGCGATTATAGTTGCCATTCCTTATAAGTTGTGGAGAAAGCGAATAGTTTTGATCGCAATGGGAATAGGGAGTATTGGTCTATTAGCAGCAGCCTTTCTTTTCGGTCAGGTCATAAATGGTGCAAAAGGATGGATATTAGGTATACAACCAGCTGAGTTTGTGAAAATAACGGTTATTATTACGCTAGCAAACTTTTTTGCTAAGAAACAAGAAACGCAAACAGCTTTTGTACAAGGGATAATTCCTCCTCTAGCTGTTGTCGGTGGAGCGATGGGATTAATTTTACTTCAAAATGACTTAGGGACCGATATACTAATAGGTGGAACTGTACTGATTATGTTCTTTTGTTCAGGAGTTAATGTTAATTTAAGTATAAAGCGATTCCTCTTAACGTCTATAATATGGATTCCAGCGTTATATTTTATTGGGAACTATAAGTTAAGTCAGTACCAAAAAGCTCGGTTTTCAGTTTTTCTTGATCCATTTAACGATCCTCAAAATGATGGGTTCCAATTAATAAATTCTTTTATTGGAATTGCTTCAGGAGGGCTAAATGGTCGAGGGTTAGGGAACAGTGTGCAAAAATATGGATACTTACCAGAACCGCAAACAGATTTTATTATGGCAATTATATCTGAAGAACTTGGATTTATAGGCGTAGCTGTCATTTTAATCTGTTTACTACTTATTATTATTCGGGCATTTAGGGTTGCACAAAAGTGCAGAGATCCGTTTGGAAGTTTAATAGCAATTGGAATTGCAAGTTTGTTTGGAGTTCAAACTTTTATAAATGTTGGTGGTATGTCTGGGTTAATACCGCTTACAGGGGTACCATTACCGTTTGTAAGTTATGGTGGTAGTTCTTTATTGGCTAATTTACTTGCAATGGGTATACTGTTAAATATTGCTAGTTATGTAAAACGACAAGAGAAACAACAAAACAAATTGACTAACGAAATAGAACAAGGTGGACCGCATCTTGTTGTTGTAAAATAAAAAACACATTGAGCTCTAGAGTTCAATGTGTTTTTTATTTTGTTAGATTTTAAATGTGATACAATATTGATTGTTTTAAAATGAAAAGTATATTACATTTAAGGGAATGTGATATACAATATTGTTGTTAGAAAAGGAAGAGGTATGCTATACTATTTTTGTGAAACAAATCGATCAGAAAACTTATCATTTGTTGAAAAATAAGGTATGATGGATAAAAATAAAGTGAAGCTTTCTAAGTATAATATAATGTAGAAAGTGAAGAACTTCACGCTCTTTAGAGTGTGTATGTATTTTATCTCTAGAGTGGTAGGAAAATAGAGGGGGAAAATCATGACAAAGCTGCAACGTATTCAAAAAGTATTGGTAGCTAACCGTGGAGAGATAGCAATTCGTGTGTTCCGAGCATGTTCAGAACTTGGATTAAACACAGTTGCGATCTATTCTAAAGAGGATAGCGGTTCTTATCATCGCTATAAAGCCGATGAGTCCTATTTAGTTGGGGAAGGGAAAAAGCCAATTGATGCTTATCTAGATATTGAAGGCATTATTGAGATTGCGAAAAGTAATCATGTAGATGCAATCCACCCTGGATATGGTTTCTTGTCAGAAAATATTCAATTTGCAAAACGTTGTGAAGAAGAAGGGATTATCTTTATCGGTCCAAAAAGTAAGCATTTAGACATGTTTGGAGATAAAGTTAAAGCAAGAACACAAGCGCAGCTAGCGCAAATTCCAATTATTCCTGGTAGTGATGGTCCAGTAAATTCAATAGAAGAAGTTGAAGAATTTGCTGAAAAGTATGATTACCCGATTATTATTAAAGCATCCCTTGGTGGCGGCGGTCGCGGTATGCGTATTGTACGTGCTAGTGAAGAATTAAGAGAATCGTATAATCGCGCGAAATCAGAAGCAAAAGCAGCCTTTGGTAATGATGAAGTGTACGTTGAAAAATTCGTTGAAAAACCTAAACATATAGAAGTACAAATTTTAGCAGATGAAGAAGGTAATGTTGTTCATTTGTATGAGCGTGATTGCTCTGTACAACGACGCCATCAAAAAGTAGTTGAAATTGCACCGAGCGTGTCGCTTTCAGATGATTTGCGTCAGCGTATTTGTGATGCTGCAGTAAAGTTAACGAAAAATGTAAATTATTTAAATGCTGGAACGGTAGAATTCCTTGTAAAAGGTGATGAGTTTTACTTCATTGAAGTAAACCCACGTGTTCAAGTTGAACATACGATTACAGAGATGATTACAGGAGTGGATATCGTTCAATCGCAAATTTTAATAGCTGATGGACATGCATTACATAGCAAAATGGTAGGTGTTCCTAATCAAGAGGAAGTGGTTGTGCATGGATTTGCAATCCAATCTCGTGTAACGACAGAAGACCCACTTAATAACTTTATGCCTGATACAGGAAAGATTATGGCGTACCGATCAGGCGGTGGTTTTGGTGTTCGTCTTGATACAGGTAATAGTTTCCAAGGTGCAGTTATTACACCGTACTACGATTCTTTACTTGTAAAAGTTACTACTTGGGCACTTACTTTTGAACAAGCCGCTGCAAAAATGGAACGTAACTTAAAAGAATTCCGTATTCGTGGTATTAAAACAAATATTCCATTCCTAGAGAATGTAGTAAAACATAAAAACTTCTTATCAGGAGAATATGACACTTCATTTATTGACGCGTCACCTGAACTATTCTTGTTCCCGAAACGTAAAGACCGCGGAACAAAAATGTTAAATTATATTGGTACAGTAACAGTAAATGGCTTCCCTGGAGTAGGGAAAAAAGAGAAACCAATTTTCCCAGATGCTCGTATACCAAATGTGATACACTCAGAGCCAATGCAAAATGGAACGAAACAAATTTTGGATGAGCGTGGAGCGGATGGATTAGTAAAGTGGGTACAAGATCAAAAGCGTGTACTTTTAACGGATACAACATTCCGTGATGCACATCAGTCATTACTTGCAACTCGTGTTCGTACAAAAGATTTACATCACATTGCAGAGCCGACAGCGAGAATGTTACCAAACTTATTCTCAGCAGAAATGTGGGGCGGTGCAACGTTTGATGTTGCGTATCGTTTCTTGAAAGAAGATCCATGGGAACGATTACTAGATCTTCGTGAAAAAATGCCAAACGTTTTATTCCAAATGTTACTTCGCTCTTCAAACGCAGTAGGTTACAAAAACTATCCAGATAATTTAATTCAAAAATTTGTGGAATGTTCCGCGCAAGCTGGAATTGATGTGTTCCGTATTTTTGATAGCTTAAACTGGGTAGAAGGCATGAGAGTTGCAATTGATGCTGTACGAGATACTGGTAAAATTGCAGAAGCGACAATGTGTTACACAGGAGATATTCATGACCCGTTACGTAGTAAATATGATTTAAATTATTATAAAAATTTAGCAAAAGAGTTGGAAGCATCAGGAGCTCATATTTTAGGAATTAAAGATATGGCGGGCTTATTAAAACCAAACGCAGCATATGATTTAGTTTCAGCACTAAAAGAGACGGTGTCGATTCCAATTCACCTGCATACACACGATACGAGCGGAAATGGTATTTTAACGTATACGAAGGCAATTGAAGCAGGTGTTGATATTGTCGATGTAGCGGTGAGTTCAATGGCTGGTCAAACGTCACAACCAAGTGCGAATACACTATACTATGCGTTGGGTGGAAACGAAAGACAACCAGATGTTAATATAGACTCATTAGAAAAACTATCTCATTATTGGGAAGATGTACGAAAATACTATGCTCCATTTGAAAGTGGTATGAATGCTCCTCACACAGAGGTATATATGCATGAAATGCCGGGTGGACAGTATAGTAATCTTCAACAACAAGCAAAAGCGGTTGGCTTAGGAGATCGCTTTGATGAAGTTAAAGTGATGTATCGCCGTGTTAATGATATGTTTGGCGATATTGTAAAAGTAACACCATCATCTAAAGTTGTCGGTGATATGGCATTATTTATGGTTCAAAATCACCTCACAGAACAAGATATTTTAGAACGTGGACATGCTATGGACTTCCCAGGATCTGTTGTTGAAATGTTCTCTGGAGATTTAGGACAACCATATGGTGGTTTCCCGAAAGAATTACAAAAAATTATTTTAAAAGGGAAAGAGCCATTAACAGTAAGACCGGGTGAATTATTAGAACCAGTAGATTTCGATGCTTTAAAAGAAGAGTTATTCCACAAACTTGGACGCGAAGTAACAATTTTTGATGTAGTCGCATATGCATTGTATCCAAAAGTATTTATGGACTACGAAAAAGTTGCTGGGATTTATGGAAATGTATCTGTGCTTGATACACCGACATTCTTCTATGGTATGAGACTTGGTGAAGAAATTGATGTGGAAATCGAGCAAGGTAAAACATTGATGGTTAAACTAGTTTCCATTGGGGAGCCACAGCCAGATGGAAATCGTGTGCTTTACCTGGAGTTTAATGGACAACCGCGTGAAATCGTAGTGAAAGATGAAAACGTGAAATCAACTGTTGCACAGCGTGTGAAGGGGAATCGTGAAAATCCAAATCATATTAGCGCAACGATGCCGGGAACTGTTATTAAAGTAGTTGTAAAAGAAGGCGATGAAGTGAAAAAAGGTGATTCCATGGCAATTACAGAAGCTATGAAAATGGAAACGACGGTTCAAGCGCCATTTAGTGGTAAAGTGAAAAAAGTATATGTAAATGATGGGGATGCAATTCAAACGGGAGATTTACTCATTGAATTAGATCATTAAAATAAAGAAAAAGAGCTGTGCGAAAGCAGCTCTTTTTTGTGTGTAAATAATACCTTGCCGAATTGGCAAGGTATTAAAGTTTTACTTTATTTTGTTTGCTTAGAAGTTGATTCAGTTTCTTTTGCATTGACTGTACTTCTTGTACCTATCATAACTAAATAGCATAGTACAGCAAACAGGCAAGAAATGAAGAGCGAATGTAATAATGCCATTGCTAAACTAGCATTTGTAAATACGACTAAAATCCCTACTATAGCTTGAAGTGTAACAAGGATAAATGAAATAATCCATCCCCAGTATACTACACGCTGCTGCTTGTAATGGCGAATAGCGATAATCATCGCATATAGTATCCAAGCGAAAATTAACATCGCTGCAACTCTATGTCCCATTTGAACCCACTCATGTAGTTGAGTTGGCATAGGTCTATTTTTGCTACATAAAGGGAAGTCTGGACAGGCTAAGGTAGCTCGCTCGTGACGTACTAAAGCTCCTGTGTAGACAACGATATAACTGTAAATTGTTACACCATAAATATGAAATTTCATTTTTTTGTCCATAATAAGTGAACGTGCATCAAATTTCTTATCAATTTCAAAAATAAGACACGTTAACAAGATGACAGAAGCAAATGAAATTAAGGAAATACCGAAATGAATAGCTAATACAGCAGGCATTTGACCCCAAACAACCGCCACCGCCCCCATTAATGCTTGTGCAACTAAAAATACGAAGGATAAAATTGCTAACGTCTTTGTTTCGCGCACATGTTTATAATATTTCCAGGACAAGATACAAAGAAGAGTAACAAGGATTCCTGCTGATCCAGATGTTAAGCGGTGACTTAGCTCAATAATAGTCTCCATTGATAAATTAGATGGAACAAATTCACCGTTACAAAGAGGCCATGATTTGCCACATCCTTGGCCTGAACCCGTTTTTGTAACTAAAGCGCCTCCTAGTAAAACTACTAATAAATCGAGACTTGTAATGACTGCTAACCATTTAATAAAGCGTTGCAATCTCTTTCACCATCTTTCTGCTATGAAGTTATTGCGAAATATTTTCATTCCATTATGTATAGAATAAAACGTGCTACAGTCCTATGATATATAAAAAATAATAAAATAGCAAAGAAATGGAGGGCGAGGACAACGTACGTATTATAAAGAAAAAAATGGGATTTAAAATACATATTTTAGGAGGAATTCAGGCTATTTTGAAAAGAAATGGGGAGAATACATGCTAAATATGACAAAATAGTTTATTATAGAAGATAACATCATGTTATGATAAGGATAAATTAGAATAAAGTTTTTTAATGTTTGACACAAAAAGTTCATGTTTTCTTCACAAAATGTTCGGGAAATGTGATTTAATATATTGGAGTATGGGCGTAGATTAGTAGTAGAATGGGTTAACAATATTTCTACTGTAATAATATTGCTATATAGAAGCGAAATATTTCACATGAAATATATGCTTAGAAAGATGATAGGTTTAAGAGGGGGTTAAAGTGATGAACCATGCAACAAGTGAGCTGCATGATGAGTCAGCTGTTTCAATTGTACCGGAAACAACTCGGTTACAAGATTTATCAGCGCTCGTTAAAATGGGGATTGTAAACTCAAATACACTTACTGTATTTACAGGATTTTGGTTGGCTTTACATTTTAATGGATTGAGTGTTATGGACAATCTAGATAAGTTATTTTTCACAATCGTTGGTTCGGCATTAATTATGGCAGGGGTATGTTGTTTAAATAACTACATTGACCGAGATATCGATCCATTAATGGAAAGAACAAAAAACCGTCCAACGGTAACAGGTAAATATAAACCTGGCTTTGCACTTGCATTTGGACTTGTAATTTTACTTCTTGGCTTTGCATTTTTATTACTTACTACACCGATGGCAGTGTTAATCTCATTTATTGGTGCCTTCACATATGTTGTTTTATATACGTTATGGACGAAGAGAAAATATACGTTAAATACTGTTGTAGGTAGTATATCAGGAGCAGTTCCACCTTTAATTGGATGGGCGGCAATTGATCCGTCTTTAAATCATCCAATTGCTTGGATGTTATTTTTAATTATGTTTATTTGGCAAATCCCACATTTCCTCGCATTAGCGATGAAGCGTGTTGATGAATATCGAAATGCAGGAATCCCAATGCTTCCTGTTGTACAGGGATTTGATATTACGAAACGTCAGATTATGATTTGGACAGTATGTTTATTACCACTACCATTTTATATGAGTGGACTTGGAATAACATTCATGGTAATTGCAACATTGCTTAACATCGGATGGATCGCATTAGGGCTTTATGGCTTCCGTCAGCAAGATGACATCAAGTGGTCCGTAAAAATGTTTGTTTATTCCCTGAATTACTTAACAATCTTATTTGTGTCAATGATTGTAGTTACATTCTTCTAAGACAACGACATGATTGGATTTCTTTACGTTGAGATTTACTTTACTTAACTATAAAGTACAATCTAATTCACAAAGAAAGTGGGGGTTGTTTGTATGAAGAAACAGTGGCGACTGCTTTCGTTCGTTTCACTGCTGGCTTTACTGTTAGGGGGATGCGGTAAAGCTTTTCAGTCTACTTTAATTCCGCAAGGGGAAGTAGCAAAAATGCAATATGATTTGCTCTTGCTAGCGAGTGCAATCATGGTAGGAGTAGTACTTGTAGTTACTATTATTTTCTTATATGTAATTGTGCGTTTCCGACAAAAAAAGGGTGAGGAAGATTATATTCCAGAGCAAGTTGAAGGAAATCACAAACTAGAAATTATATGGACAGTCATTCCGATTATTCTTTTGTTAATCTTGGCTGTTCCGACTGTTACATATACATTCAAGCTTGCTGATGTAAGTGCGATGGAGAAAAAGAATATTGATAAAGATACTATCGTTGTTGATGTAACAGCGAATCTTTATTGGTGGGAATTTTCTTATAAATCAGAAAAAATAGTAACTTCTCAAGATTTAGTTATCCCCACAGGTAAGAAAGTGTATTTGAATTTGAAGGGTGCCGATATTAAACATTCGTTTTGGGTTCCATCTTTAGCTGGGAAAATGGATACAAATACAGATAATGTAAACAAAATGTGGTTAAAGGCAGATAAATCGGGCACTTATAATGGTTTTTGTACAGAATTTTGTGGCCCATCACATTCTTTAATGCAGTTCAAAGTGAAAGCTCTGGATGAAAGCGAGTACAAAAAGTGGCTTGCTGACATGAAGAAGATTGATGGAAAAAAAGAAGTAGCTTCTACAAAGGCGCAAGAGGGTCAAGAAATATTTAATAAAAGCTGTATTGGTTGTCATGCAGTTGGATCAAATGATAGTAGACCACCTTCTGCTCGTATCGCACCGAACTTAGCAAACTTCGCAGATCGCGATATGGTTGCTGGTATTGCCGAAAATAATGAAGAGAACTTAAAAAAATGGCTCAAAGATCCTGAAAATATGAAACCAGGTAATAAAATGACTGGTAAATATGGCAACTTAACGGATGATCAAATTAATGCATTAAATGCATATTTACAAACGTTAAAGATTGAAAAATAAAGAGGGATCATTTGCGAAGGGGAGGTTGAAAACGTGAGTTCTGTAGCAAAAAAACAGGGGATGGGTGCTGTCATATGGGATTATTTAACGACAGTAGACCATAAAAAGATTGCCATTCTCTATTTAATTGCAGGTGGATTGTTTTTTGTAATAGGTGGAATAGAAGCACTATTTATTCGCCTGCAGTTAGCGATTCCTAACAATGCTTTTCTTGTTGGGGATGCTTATAATCAAGTATTAACGATGCACGGTACAACAATGATTTTCCTCGCAGCTATGCCACTCGTGTTTGCATTTATGAACGCCGCTGTACCACTTCAAATTGGAGCACGTGATGTGGCGTTCCCGTTTTTGAATTCGCTCGGATTTTGGTTATTTTTCTTTGGTGGATTATTTTTAAATTTAAGTTGGTTTTTAGGAGGAGCGCCTGATGCAGGGTGGACATCGTATGCATCTTTAGCTTTAGCCTCTAAAGGACATGGTGTTGATTTTTATGTACTCGGCTTGCAAATATCAGGTATTGGTACATTAATTGGAGGTATTAACTTCCTTGTTACAATTATTAATATGCGCGCGCCAGGGATGACGTACATGCGCATGCCGATGTTTACATGGACAACATTTGTAACATCTTCACTTATTTTATTTGCATTTCCACCATTAACTGTAGGATTAGGACTTTTAATGTTAGATCGTTTATTTGGCACAAGTTTCTTTAATCCGGCACTAGGTGGGAACACGATTATATGGGAGCATTTATTCTGGATCTTCGGTCATCCGGAAGTATACATTCTTATACTCCCAGCTTTCGGAATATTCTCAGAAATCTTCGCCACATTTTCGAAAAAACGATTATTCGGTTATTCCTCTATGGTGTTCGCGACAGTATTAATAGGGTTTTTAGGATTTATGGTATGGGCGCATCATATGTTTACTGTTGGTCTTGGGCCTGTTGCAAATGCTATCTTCTCGGTTGCAACAATGGCGATTGCAGTTCCAACGGGTATTAAAATATTTAACTGGCTCTTTACAATGTGGGGTGGAAGTATTAGGTTTACAACACCAATGATGTGGGCGGTAGCTTTTATTCCATCCTTCGTTATGGGTGGAGTTACAGGTGTTATGCTTGCTTCTGCACCAGCTGATTATCAGTTTCATGATAATTATTTCGTAGTAGCACACTTTCATTATGTAATTGTTGGTGGTGTTGTATTTGGTTTACTTGCAGGTGCGCATTATTATTGGCCACTTATGTTTAATAAAGTATTAAATGAAACATTAGGTAAGATAACATTTTGGTTATTCTTTATCGGTTTCCATTTAACATTCTTTATTCAGCATTTCCTAGGTCTAATCGGTATGCCACGTCGTTACTACACATATCTTGAGGGCCAAGGGTTGGAAATGGGGAATATGATTAGTTCTATCGGAGCTGTGTTTATGGCTCTTGGAACGATTGTTCTTTTATTCAATGTAATAAAAACAACGGTATCAAAAGAGAAGGCTGGCCGTGATCCATGGGATGGACGTACATTAGAATGGACAATGCCAGCACCTACACCGGAATACAATTTTAAACAATTGCCATTTGTTCGCGGGTTAGATCCGTTTTGGATTGAAAAACGTGAAGGTAATAAAGAGATGACAGCAGCGGAACCAGTTGGTGATATTCATATGCCAAATGCTTCATTTTCACCATTTATCATTTCTCTAGGCTTATTCATAGCAGCATTCGGTGCGATGTATATGCAGGGTGGCAAAGATAAATTTTGGTTATTAGTAGCGATTATCGGTTTAATCATTACGTTTGGTACAATGTTCCTTCGTTCAGTAATTGATGATCATGGATATCATATTCATAAGGAAGATTTAGATGATAAGGGGGGCAAGGCGTAATGCATGTAGATGAGAAATTAACGAATGAAACATTTCCAGCAGAGCCTGAAAAAGCAACCCTTGAGGGGAAAAATAAGTTTGTTGGTTTTTGGTTATTTCTTGGAGGCGAAACAGTGTTGTTCGCTTCCTTATTTGGCACATATTTAGCGTTAAAGAACTCTACAAATGGTGGACCAACATCTCAAGAGATGTTTCAAATGCCACTCGTTTTCATTATGACGATGCTTTTGTTAACAAGTAGTTTAACGAGTGTATACGCAATGTATCATATGAAAAATTTTAACTTTAAGAAAATGCAACTTTGGTTACTTGTAACAGTGTTGCTTGGCTTAGGATTTTTGGGGTTTGAAATATATGAGTTTTATCATTATACGCATGAATTTAAGCATACTATGAGAAGTAGTGCATTTGGTTCTGCATTTTATGCTCTTGTTGGTACACACGGGCTCCACGTGTTGTTTGGATTATGTTGGATTTTAACATTAATCTTTAGAAACGCGAAGAGAGGCTTAAATTTATACAACGCACCAAAGTTTTATGTTGCATCAATTTATTGGCACTTTATTGACGTAGTTTGGGTGTTTATTTTCACTGTAGTATATTTGATGGGAATGGTGGGATAAACAATGGCGGTTAAGCAAACGAATAATCCTAAGGTGGATCTTGTTTATCGGAAGAGAAAAAGTGCAGAGGAAATGAAGCACCAAGTTGTTACATTTTCACTAATGATTTTTTTAACATTAGTTGCATTTGCAGCGGTGGCATATCCGAAAACATTTAGCCCGATTTTTTCGGTTCCATTTATATTATTGTTAGCAGTCATTCAAGTTATATTTCAGTTATATTATTTCATGCATATGAGTCATAAAGGGCATGAAGCGGCGAGTTTCTTCTTGTACTCTGGATTGTTAATTGGTTTATTAACAATATTAGCCTTTATGACAATTGTGTGGATTTAAACAGTGATAGTAGGGGGCTCTGATATATCAAAGCCCTCTTTTTATATGAAATATAAGAATTTTGAAAAGGTAGGTGTGGAAATGGAAAACTTATGGGTATTTGGTTTTCAAGCTTTATGGAGTCCAATTTTTTTATTATTTATGATCTCGATTCTTATTAGTTATTTTTTAATTATTGGACCGTATAGAACGCGATTTGAAAATGCGACGAAGGTAAGTAAGAAGCAAATTTTTTATTTTACGACCGGGATTGTTCTTTTGTATGTTGTAAAGGGAGGACCTATTGATTTAATTGGTCATATCATATTTAGTGCACATATGTTTGAGATGGCAGTAATGTATATTGCGGTGCCTCCGTTATTACTGCTTGGTATACCTGTTTGGTTATATCGTTATATTACTTCTTTTAAGTTCGTTCAAATTGTGATAAAGTTTTTTGCTAAGCCGCTTATTGCATTGTTTGTATTTAATGGCCTGTTTTCCTTTTATCATTTGCCAATTGTTTTTGATGCAGTAAAACAAAGTCAAATAGCGCATCCTATTTGCCTTGCTATATTGTTTTTTGCAGCAATGATGATGTGGTGGCCGATGTTAAATCCACTGCCAGAATATCAAACTTTAAGTGATATTAAGAAGCTTGGTTACATGTTTGCTAATGGTATTTTATTAACGCCAGCTTGTGCGTTAATAATTTTTGCGACTGCACCATTATTTGCAACATATACAGATCCGGCCGCTTGGATGAAGGCAATGGAACTCTGTGTACCGGCGGGTACTTTATCAGATTTAAATATAACTGGACCAGAATTTTTACATTGGATGCCGGTAGTACAAGACCAGCAAACAGGTGGTATTATTATGAAAATTGTCCAGGAAATAGTGTACGGTACGATTATCGGTTATGTGTTCTTTAAATGGGCACGTAGAGAGCGTGAAAAGGATAAAGAGCAGCTGCAAGAGTTACCTCCTTATTTACAGACGAAATAAAAACTAGCGCATCGTGTTAATGCGCTAGTTTTTTTGTTATTCAATAATTTGAAATTCTTTTAACTCTTTTTCAATATTTTGTAGGAGTTGTTCGCTTTTTTGAAGTACATTCGTTGGAAAAATCTCATCATCTCCATATTCAACGCCATGAGGATAATAATGTTTTCCTAATAAGGGTGGCAATAGTTTTACTTGAGCGTGTCTGCCGCCGATGTCACCTTCAACAGCAAATCCTTGTACACGTAAATAATAAATATCCTTTAATATTTCAAATTTATAATCATATGTAACGCGTTCGTAATCCCATTGTCCAGCAAGTACAAAATGATTGTTTTCCATAATCTCAGTTAAAAGAGTTAGATCAACGACTGCATCAGTAAAGTTTGTATTTGTAAATTGCATAGAATACCTCCTTATTTTAATGTTAGTTCATTATTTTTATAATAGTACGAATAATAAGAAAGTGCAATTCGTATTGCGAGAAAAGGGATAATCCAGACTTTTTTCGTGAAAATATGATATAGTGAAAAGAGTACGGTACACACAAAAAAAGGAAATAAAAGGATTTGTGTATATCTCGATTTTATGCTTTGTTCAGGAGGTATATCGTTTGAAGAAATTATTGCGTATCGTAATGATTACATTTTTAATTTTAGCTGTTGATTTATACGGGAAGTTACTCGTGTCACAATATATATTAACCCCATCTCACTCTAAGCAAGAAAAAAAAATTGTGAAAAAGAAGAAGCAAGTAAATGAAGAATCCACAGACACTGTTTTAAATATGATTGGCGGGGACTCTGAGAATTTATTAGCGAAGTGGGGCGAACCATCTCGAATAGAGCCGTCTGCTTATGGATATGAATGGTGGGTGTATAATCAAGATTTAGCTCAGTATGTTCAATTTGGAGTTGCTGAACGTAAAGTTGTAACGGCGTATGTTGCTGGTGAGCAAGTTAAGGTGGCTCCCTATTATATAAATGAAAAGTATGAAGAGGTATATAAAAAGAATCCACTTTCACATGAGATTTCATTAAAAAGAGGAAAGAATAGTTATCAATTTGAGTTATCTGATACGGAAGTAATGGAACAACCGCTAGTACCTGTAGAAGATGGATGGGCACAATTATACTTTGATCACTTTACACATGAGCTTGTTGGTCTTCGTTATATGGATGATGAAACGTTATTACGACAAAGACCATATCAACTTGTTTATTCAGGTGAATTAATAGCGGAACAGCCGCTGACGCCAGAAAAAATGAAGCAAGTAGAAAATGGAAATATGCAACAAATTCTCGATTTAACAAATATTATTCGGAGTCGTCATCAATTACCGTTGTTAACATTGGATCAACAAACTGCAGATGTTGCATTTGGCCATAGTAAAGATATGAAGGATAATAATTATTTTTCGCACGATTCACCTACTTTTGGTACGTTAGGAGATCGCTTGCAACGTGGGCAAGTGGCTTTTCAACTTGCTGGTGAGAATATAGCGGCGCAACATAGTGATGGAATTGCGGCGGTACAGGGTTGGTTAAATAGTGAGGGGCATAGAAAGAATTTATTAAACGAACAATTTACTGGATTAGGTGTTGGGGTATATGATAAATTTTATACTCAAAACTTTATCCGAAAATAAAATGAAACTTTAATCAGTCGGGGCATCCTTCATTGATTATTAGTCTTCACCAATCGGGCTTTAATTGTCCACAAATAGGAAGATAAAAAGGTGCATGAATCGTCTAAAAATAGGCGAACCATGTGCCTTTTTTTTCTTACAATATAGTAGATATACATGAAGAGGTGAGGATTATGCCAACAACAAAAGGGCCGTTACATCCATCGGTTCAACAGTTTAAAGAGTTTGTAAACCATCACCCTAAAATGGTTCATGAGGTTAGAGGTGGTCAAAAAACTTGGCAGCAATTTTATGAAGAATGGTACTTACTTGGTGAAGAAGATCAAATATGGACAACATATAGACCTGATGGAGCACCTGCTTTTTCTTCGGTAAAAGAAAATAAAGAAGAAAAAGAAAATCGAACAGAAGAGGAAAAAACTGCTGATGTGATGGGGCAAATGCTTTCTTTCTTTAAAAAGCTAGACGTAGAACAAATGCAACATCATTTAGCAAATGTAACGAGTGCGATTGGTAGCGTGCAACAAGTTATTCAACAATTTCAAGGAAACCGTGCGCAGCAAGAACAAAGTACTTCTGAAAATAATCCTTTTTTCTTTCAAAAGGATTAGGGGGAAAGAGAATGAGAGCAGAGCTTATGGAGTTTATAAAAGCTGATGAGGATTTAGCTCGCTATATTCGGGAACAGCCATACTGGTACCGGAAATTGACGCGTAACCCAGAAGAAAAAGAAGCTTTTGAGTTAGCTGCCATGCAGCATTTCAAAAAAACGATACCAGATAAAGTGGAAAAATTTCAAAATCAATTGGCCGTTGCTTCAATTATGATTGATATGTTCCAGTATATGAAGCAGCAAAATACGACGTAATTGGAAGGGAAAACTATGTCCGTTATGCAAAACTTTTGTTACAATAGAATCGGATTATTTAAAAAAGGAGTTGCAGCATGACGGAAATTTGTTTAGTACGACATGGACAAACTGATTGGAACTTTCAAGAGATTATTCAAGGGCGCGAAGATATTCCACTCAATGAAGTTGGGAAGAAGCAAGCGAGTCAAAGTGCAGCTGCCTTGCAAGCGGAATCGTGGGATATAATTATAAGTAGCCCGTTAATTAGAGCGCAAGAAACTGCTAAGGAAATTGCTGGGGCTATTGGATTACCATCTATTTTATTAGATGAGCGATTTATGGAACGTAATTTTGGGGAAGCTTCTGGGAAACCAGTTGCGGCCGTTAGAGAGTTAATTACAGAAGGTAATGTAGAAGGAATGGAACAGGATGAAGAAATCGTAGAGCGCTGTTTTACGGCTTTACAACAGGTTGCAGCAGCACATGGAGATAAACGTATTATCATTGTTGCGCATTCACATGCAATAAAAGCTATTTTACACGCAATTGCACCAAATGAAATTACATTTAAAACGCCGTTAAAAAACGCATGTATTAGCTACGTGAAAGAGAATAGCGGGAAATGGGATGTTCTTAAATATAATATTGCGGAGCATATTAGTGTATAAGAGTGCAAGGAGATTGTATGAAAAGTAATTAGAATCATATCTTTCTTTTAGGTGAGACACTTCAATTAGTAGTTCTGTTCCAAATGTGTTATGATGAATACTCGGAGGTGTCTCTCATGATTGTAGCGACGCTGGAAAGCGTATTGATTTTAGATAAGGCAGAGCAGCTTGCAAAAGCGATCATCTGTTCAGATATAGCAGAAGATTACCGTAAGTATTATAAGGATTTACAAGAAGATATAGAAGTCCAGACGCTAATTCAGCAATTTACAGCGATGAAAGAGCGATACGAAGAAGTGCAACGTTTTGGTAAATATCATCCTGATTATACTTTCGTTTCGACGAAAATGAGGGAATTAAAGCGTTCTGTAGATATGCATGATAAGGTTGCAACTTTTAAAAGAGCAGAAACAGCTTTACAGAAGTTATTAGATGAAGTTAGTGTAGCAATTGGTTCTGAGGTATCTTCTTCCGTTAAAGTTCCAACAGGAAATCCGTTTTTTGATGCGGGTGGCTGTGGCGGTGGTTGTGGTACCGGAGGCGGTTGTGGTTGTAAAAAAACGGGGTAATTTACCCCGTTTTTTAGAATATAGAAGAAAACGTATACAGAGTTTGTTCTTTAATGTCATAAATTTATGATTGGTTTTCATAAAATATAAGAATATAAGTTTTTAAAAGGAGAAGATGGAGAAGATTATGTTCGGGCAACGACAAAGTATGATTGTTTATTTACATTCATTGAAACATGCCAAGATTTTAAGGAAATATGGTAACATTCATTACATATCAAAACGTTTGAAATATGCCGTTGTATATTGTGATATGGAACAAATTGAGCATATGATGCAAAAATTGAATAAACTTCCTTTTGTAAAAAAAGTAGAACAGTCGTATCGCCCATTTTTAAAAACGGAATTCGAAAATTCGCGTCCTGATCGGGCAAAAGAATACGATTATAGCTAAGTAAAAAAATCCCCTGCTAAATTTAGCAGGGGATTTTTCACTTGAAATAACGTGTTATTTCATTGGAGGAATGAAATTGTTCATTCGTAAAATACCAATTAGATGATTAAAAAATAGTTCTTTTTCAGGGAAAGTTGTTGATGGTTTTACAGTAAAGGGAGTAACTTTTTTCCCTATTTGTTCCGCCATTTCTTCAAATAAAACGACACGTTTACTTTTTTTATTTTCAAGTACAGGAATGCCTTCACGACATATGTATAATGGTTGGAAATCACCAGTAGTTGTCGGTTTTAGTATTACAACAAGTGAACACACTTTTTTTTCGTTTTTTACAGTTTCGAATTGTAACATATGTGTTACACGTTCTTGGTTTGTTTTGGCAATTTCAAGTAATTCATATAAGTCAGAGTAGCCTTCTCCGAGTTCTATAAAGCGTTGAATCATATTTTTTCCTCCTCTTTCTTTTACTGTACCACCTCACTTTTTAAATGAAAAGTAGACAAATAAAAAAACCCTGCAAAGCAGGGCCCTTCTAATACTAGTATGTACTACTAGTAAGAAGGCAAAGGGAGAGGAGAAACCGGAGGAAGAACTTATGGGGAAACGTAAGTCTTCTCCGCGGTTGGCAACAACATCGAAAATGATGTTGTTATATTTATTTATGTCCAATCTAAAATGAAGATATACATAATGAAATTAAAATTTATGTTAGGCTTTTTATTTTTCTTTTTTTTATTTTATGATAGGATAAAAAAGGTAAAGTGGAACTGATGTACATAGAGGGTTGTTGCTTGCAAATAGTGAAATGGATATGAAAGAAATAGCGAGCGATTATTTTAACTGAGGTTTTCAATTAGTTAAATAACAGATTAATGAAAAAATGTATGAAATAGTATGAATCGGTAGCGGTTACCGAATTGAAATGAATTTGCTGTAATCGCTCTATAGATTGAAATAAAGGTAGTGACAACAGATGAGAGTAGTTTCAGGGAAATGTAAAGGGCACCCACTTAAAGCGGTACCTGGTAATACAACGCGTCCAACGACAGATAAAGTGAAAGAATCTATTTTTAATATGATAGGTCCTTATTATGATGGTGGTATCGCTCTTGATTTATTTGGTGGTAGCGGTGGTCTTGGAATTGAGGCCATAAGTAGAGGGATTGATAAAGCGATTTTTGTTGACCGAGATAGTAAAGCGATAAAAGTCATTCATCAAAATTTAGAAAGCTGTAGACTACAAGAACAAGCTGAAGTGTACCGAAATGATGCAGAGCGTGCGGTAAAGGCGCTTATAAAGCGTGAAATCTCATTCGATCTTATACTAATAGACCCTCCATATAAAGCTCAAAAAATTGTGTCTTTAGTTAGTGTAATGGATCAACATGGATTGTTAAATAAAGATGGCATCATTATGGCAGAGCATGGGGATGACGTGGTTTTACCTGATTCTATAGGAGAACTTGTAAAAGTACGGGCAGAAAACTACGGGATTACAGCAATTTCGATTTATAAGTATGAAGGTGAGGGGACAGAATGACAAGTATAGCTATTTCTTCAGGGAGTTTTGATCCAATTACCCTTGGACATTTGGATATTATTAAAAGGGGAGCAAAAGTATTTGATGAAGTATATGTAGTTGTTTTAAACAATTCATCAAAAAAACCATTCTTTTCGGTAGAAGAACGCCTAGAGTTAATTCGAGAGGCGACAAAGGATATTCCGAATGTAAAAGTTGATTCACATAGTGGATTATTGGTGGAATATGCAAAAATGCGTAATGCAAATGCAATATTACGTGGTTTACGAGCAGTTTCTGATTTTGAATATGAGATGCAAATTACTTCAATGAATCGAAAACTAGACGAAAGTATCGAAACCTTCTTCATTATGACAAATAATCAATATTCATTTTTAAGTTCAAGTATTGTGAAAGAAGTTGCGAGATATGGTGGGAGTGTAGTAGACCTTGTTCCTCCGATTGTAGAGCGTGCTTTAAAAGAAAAGTTTAAAACCCCGTTAAAGTGAACGGGGTTTTTCTTTATGAATGCGTAAAAACAATAAGATGACATACAAATATAAACAAAATAAGGTGAAGATTGGTCCGTAGTGTATAAATGATGTCCAAATATCAGTTAGTGTATAAGAATGATTCAATAAAAATACGGGAAGATCTTCTTGCGTAGGCGAGAAAGAATGAACTTTTTCATAAAATGGTCCCCAAAATATAAAAGTGAAAATAGGAGCGAGAATACTTTGGATAATTCGAGCTAAAAAATATGGTTTAAAGCGGATATCTGTCTCCGCTAATATGCTTGCTACTTGTGCCTGAATAGAAAGACCGCTAAATGCTAAAATGAAGCTTGTTACCATCGCTTGTTGAAGAAGTGTTGATTCATTAATTTGACTAATCATTTGGCTTCCAAGCGTCATTTCAAAAATACCGGATAATATCGGAATACTAAATTGGGATGTAAGTTGGAAGAATGATAAAATATGTTGCATAATAAAAGAAAGCGCTTCTGTAATTTTGAAAACAGTAATCATTTTATTTAAAACAGAGAATAAAATAATAAACCCACCAATCATGAGCAATGTTTGAATAGAAGAAACGATAGCGTCACCGAGTAGTTTTCCGATTGGTCTTTTTTCTTGCATACGTGTTTGGTGGAGGATGGAAAAAGGGTTTTGAAAGGCACGCTTTTGATTCGTATGTTTGTCTTTTATGTAAGTATCGTTATTACCATAAAAGCGCATAAGTAATCCGACGATAAAGTTACTTATATAATGTGCTGCTGCTAATACGAGTCCTAATTTCGGATTATTGAAAAAACCAATAGAAACCGCTCCGAAAATAAAAAGTGGATTAGAAGAATTTGTGAAAGATACGAGTCGTTCCGCTTCAATTTGTGTTAGTTGATTGCTCTTGCGTAGTCTAGCGCTTAATTTGGCGCCAGCGGGGAATCCTGAAGCCATTCCCATTGCCCAAACAAATCCGCCTACCCCTGGAACACGAAACAGTGGACGCATTAGTGGTTCTAATATAACACCGATAAATTTTACAATACCAATACTGATTAGAAGTTCCGCAATGATGAAAAACGGTAGTAGTGAAGGGAATACAACTTCCCACCATATATTTAACCCGCGAATTGAAGCTTGCAAAGCATCTTGGGGGTGAAGTACAAGAGAAAAGGTTAAAAACAACATTGATATGGTAAGAAAAGCAGTTTTCCATTTTTCGTACATGTAAGAAAATCCCCCTTTGTCCCAAAAACGTTCATTTCAGTATACGTGGATATGTGGTGAATTTAGACCATAAGTATGAAAAAGGAATGAAAAAAATTAAAGGGTGAGAAAAATGAAGGAACCAAAAATCGGTTTAGCGCTTGGATCCGGAGGTGCAAAAGGTTTTGCTCACATAGGGGTAATAAAAGTGTTAAGGGAAGCTGGCATCCCTATTCACATGATAGCAGGTAGTAGTATAGGAGCGTTAATTGGTACATTTTATGCAGCGAGTTGTGACGTTGAAAGACTGTATAGATTGGCCGCTGTTTTTAAAAGGAAATATTATTTGGATTTTACAGTTCCTAAAATGGGATTTATTGCTGGAAAACGTATTAAAGATATGATTAAAATGTTTACATATAATAAAAATTTAGAAGAGTTAGATATCCCGACAGCTGTTGTGGCTACTGACATTTTGAAGGGGGAGAAAGTTGTTTTTACAAGTGGTCCGATTGCGGAGGCGGTTCGAGCTAGTATATCTGTACCAGGGGTGTTTGTTCCAGAAAAAATAGATGGCCGCTTATTAGTGGATGGAGGGGTAATTGACCGTATTCCCGTATCGGTTGTAAAAGATTTAGGTGCTGATATTGTTATTGCTGTTGATGTATCTCCAATTAAGGTGAATGGAGAGGTTACATCGATTTATGATGTAATTATGCAAAGTATTGAAATTATGCAACATGAACTTGTGATGAATCGGCAAATAGCATCAGATTTAATGATGCGGCCAGCAGTGGAACAATTTAGTTCGCGTGCTTTTACACATATTGAAGACATTATTAGGGTCGGAGAAGTGGAAGCGGAACAACATATTTCAAACATTTATTTACTAATTGAGCAGTGGAAGGAGAAACATAATGTTTAAGCGTTTTCGGTTTATATATGCAATTTTAATAGGGGTTATATTGGCGATGCTACTTGTTTATGTGCGCTTGCCGTATTATGTGACAAAACCAGGTATGGCCGCGAAATTAGCGCCGTACGTGCAAGTTGACGGTGGAACTAAAGAGTCTGGTGATTTCATGCTTGTCACTGTCTCAATGGGACCTGCTAATGTGGTGAACTTAATAGCCGCGCAATTTAATAAATATACACACGTTTCGAAGGCGGAAGAAATATTGCAAAAAGGCGAGAGTGATGAAGAATATCAATTTCGCCAAAATTATGCAATGAAAGATTCGCAAAATGCAGCAATCTATAATGCTTATAAACGTGCAAATCGCTCTGTTTCTTTTGAAAATAAAGGTGTACTAGTTGCTGGTGTAGCAAAGGGTATGCCGTCAGAGGGAAAGCTTAAGCTTGGAGATGTTATTATAGCTGTCGATGGAAAAATATTCGACAAGACGGAACAATTTATTGAGTATATGACAGGGAAAAAAGAAGGGGACACAGTAAATATTGAATACAAGCGGGGCGGAAAACAGTTTAAAGAAAATTTAAATGTAAAGACGATCCCTAATGGGAATGGACGCGTCGGTATAGGGGTCTCTATCGTTACGGAAAGAGAGTTAGTAGTAGACCCGAAAGTGAAAATCGATTCTCATGAAATCGGCGGTCCATCAGCGGGGTTAATGTTTACACTAGAAATTTATAATCAGCTCGTTGAAGAAGATTTAACAAACGGACATGAAATAGCTGGAACAGGTACAATCAATGATAAAGGAGAAATTGGTCCAATTGGTGGTATTCAGCAAAAAGTAGTAGCTGCTAGTGATGCGGGAGCTGAAGTGTTTTTTGCGCCAAATGAAAAAGGTGTAGAGAAATCGAATTATAAAGATGCTCTTGAAGCTGCGAAAGATATTAAAACGAAGATGAAAATTGTACCAGTGGACACACTGGATGATGCATTAACTTATTTGGAAAAAATGGGTAAAACAAAGTGAACCTCTCTGAAGAAGAGAGGTTTTTCTTATAGGAATTTTTTCGTTATTTCATCATAACGAATTGGATGATGCGTTGCGTCTTGTTTTAGCAGTTGTGTCCGCAAAGGTTCTTGCATTATGGAGAAATATACAGCATTTGATTTTCGTTCTATGTCTAAAGTTGGATGTTCGAATGTTTTTGTATGAGTAAGGATTGGGAGTTCTATTTTTTTCTTATTTCTAGAAAGATAAGTTTGTCCTTTTTGTGACATTCCGAGAAGACGGATATACGGCGCATGTTGCTCTATATTTGCTTTGTGTATTTCTTCTTTCGTTGTATTTGTTAAAATATGTGTACAAGCTCTTTGCAATCTAGTCCATGTATAACGTTTTGTTTTTAATGCTTCCATGAATGAATAGAAAGATGAACTGTTTTGTATTTTTGATAAAATACGATGCTCTAAACCTTCTTCCATTTCATATATATGTTGTAAGTCCTCTGAAGACATCGTCATAAGTTTGTATTTAAAAAATGAAAAGTATTTTTCCCAGTTATGTAACGTCCCGTAGTTTTGCTTGTAGTTTTCTAAAAGAGAAGCAGTCATTTTCGGGATAAAAGGCTCAATAGTTGTAGAGGAACTGTTTTCATTAAATAGCTGTTTGCGAATACTTGTTGCACTTGCAATATGTTGATCGTGAAATGTTTCATCATGATAATGAGAGGCGAATCTTTTTATAGTTTGTGCTTGCATCGAACTGTTTTGTAAGAGAATTGCTTTAATGTACTGTAAGCCTAAAATGTTATTTGGTTGTGACATATCTACGTTTTTTTCGGGTGGTAAGATGTGTAGAAAGGCTTCAGATGTAGCTTTCGCATAACTATTACCTGCATTCATAAATTGCTTCACAAGACGATTAAAAGTCTCTTCTTCATTTTTTTGTATAGCGATGGTATTGTAGAAATTTTCAGCTTGTCCATCTTCACTACCGAAACAAATTTCAGAAACACCAAGGGCGTTTAAAATCGAAATTGCGCCATTTGCGAAAGTTTCGGCCTTTTGTGTTGCGAATGCATATGGAAGCTCTACAACGAGGTCTACGCCGTTTGTTAAGGCCATTTTGGTACGATACCATTTGGAGATGAGTGCGGGCTCACCACGCTGCAAAAAAGGACCACTCATAACGGCGATAATAATATCAGACTGTGTTAACTTTTTTGTTTGTTGCACATGATAAGCATGACCGTTATGAAAAGGGTTATATTCAACAACAATACCACTGGATTTTATGGTAATCTCTCCTTTCGATGTAGCATCTTTTTGGAAAACGTGATAGTCTATATATTATTTCCTATGATGACTTCATTATAGTGTAAAGAAAAAACATTGACAAATATAAAATGGCTAGCTATAATTTTGTTTGTTGCCTTGAGGTGATATGATATGAAATGGTCCATCCATCAATTGAATAAATTGAGAAATAAAGGATTGACATTAAATGAAATGGTAGATGTAAGTGAGCTAAAAGAGGTCGAGAAAGATATTCGTGAAATTAATCCTGCTCATGTAACAGGAAGAGTTGATTTTGGCTCCGGTAAGTTTACGTTTCATCTACATATAACTGGAAGCATGGTTTTACCATGTTCTCGCTCTTTAGTAGATGTGACATTACCATTTGACATTAAAACAACTGAGGTGTTCCAAACTTCGGAAGAAGAATTTGAAACAGAAGCTGAAATTCATTGTTTAGAAGGAGAAGTACTTGACTTACTGCCCGTAATCAAGGAAAATATACTTTTGGAGATTCCAATGCAAATTTTCAGTGATGATGTTTCTGGTGGAGCACCGATGCAAGGTCAAGACTGGCAAGTGATTTCGGAAGAAAACAAAGAAAAGACTGTTGATCCACGATTAGCAGGACTTGCAAAGTTTTTTGACAAATAATCGGAAGACTGGTTTAGGCCTTCATATGAAAATAACTATTTCTTTTAAGGAGGTGGGAAGAATGGCTGTACCTTTTAGAAGAACTTCTAAAACAGTAAAAAGAAAGCGTCGTACGCATTTCAAATTATCAGTACCTGGTATGGTAGAGTGCCCAAGCTGTGGTGAAGCGAAATTAGCTCACCGTGTATGTAAAGCATGCGGTACTTACAAAGGTAAAGAAGTAATCAGCAAGTAATTGCGGGAAAATAAACGTAGAAGATATCTTCTACGTTTATTTTTTTTTGTCTTATTCTTTATTTGTTGTATTCTATCTTTTCTAGTAACTGCATATGCTTAATAAAAAATGCATAGGGAGGACTAGAGAGATGGCGACAACAAGACAAGATGCTTGGACTGATGATGAAGATTTGCTTCTGGCAGAAGTAGTACTCCGGCATATTCAAGAAGGTGGAACGCAACTTTCTGCCTTTAAAGAAGTGGGGAGACATTTGTCTCGCACACCAGCAGCATGTGGATTTAGGTGGAATTCTTATGTTAGAAAGCAATACAAAGAACGTATTGAAGAAGCAAAGCAACTTCGTAAAGTAGAAAATTATGAAGTGAAAGAGACAAAGGTATTAGAGCCTACATCAATTACATTGAATGATGTTATTGAATTCTTGCGAAATTATAAAGATGAAAGCTCTTTAATGGTGTTGCAACAACAAATTGAATCGTTACAAACAGAGAAAGAACGTCTTCTGGAGCGATTATCAGTATATGAGGAAGAATATAGAACATTACTTGATTATATCGATCAAAAAAGAAGTGTAATGGTAGCGGAAAGAAATGGCGCTCGCTCGAATGGAGAATTAGAAAAATTAAAGAAATAAAAACAGCTGCGTAACAGCTGTTTTTTTTGTTTCTTATGCAGATTCTTCGTTTGTAATCGCATTCGAATTTGTTTCTGGATGCCAAATATAAAAATCACCATCAGTTACTGATACTGGCTGGAAACTTAATTTATCCCAAAAACCAGATGACTGGATACGTGCTATCGTTTTAATTGGGAATTGTAGTTGTTTCGCATAATTAACAAGCATTTGTCCGAATCCTTGTTTTTGAAAAGTCGGCAATACTTCAAGTTTATAAAGTTCTAGGTAAGTACCTGTAATTTCAAATGGTTCTCCACCGTTCCTTTTCATATATAGACTCATACGTGCGATTAGCGATCCACCATAATAAATACCGTAAAATGGAGACTCACTATCATTTTCAATAATGTTTGCTTGTAATTCTTCCAACATGGATAGTTCTTGAGCTCCGCACCCTTTAAATTTTTTAAATTCATCTAATGTTTTATAATTGATGAGCAAGCGTTCAACTTTTGGGAATCCCATTACATCACGTCCTTTTCTTATCTTGTTGAATGCAGAAAAGTTAAAATATTTATAATAATATTATAACTCATTTTTAAATTTTTATGAAGAAGATAGAATATTTCTTTCATTATTTTTTTGAGGATTTGCTAAACTAAGAATAGAACTATGTATATAGGTAGTATATACGTAGTGAAAGAAGAGGTTGCATTTGTTAAAAGGTAATTGAATCCTCAACTATGTAATTGTAATTTAATAAGATATAAAGGGGGAAAGGCAAGGGAACTTATATCACTTGTTAATATGAGTTCTTTGTGTGAAGATGAAAATTGGAATTGTTGGACCGGGAGCTATTGGTCTCCTATATACATTTTATTTACAAAAAAGTAATCAAGATGTTACGTTGTTTACAAGAAACGATAAGCAAGCAGAAGAATTAAACTTAACGGGTGTAACTTGTATTAGGAATGGAGAACGTGAAACGGTATTTCCATCTATTTTACCGATAGAAAGTATGCTGGATAAACAGTTAGATTATATATTTATTGCTGTAAAGCAATATCATGTAACTGATATATTACCTTTTGTGCAGGGAGAATCGTCATTAATCTTTTTGCAAAATGGAATGTCACATCTTCACGTTATGCGAAAAATAGGAAATGAACGTATAGCAGTCGGGATTGTGGAGCATGGTGCAAAAAAAGAGGATGGACATACAGTTCGTCATACTGGAATAGGTGTTACAAAGTTTGGTGTAGTGCGTGGTCAATCTAGTTGTTTTAAAAAGGTATTTAATTGTTTTCCTTTTGATTATTTTCCGATTCAGATAGAAGATGATTGGAAGGGGATTATGCGTAATAAATTAGTAGTCAATGTATGTATTAATCCGTTGACGGCATTATTGCGGGTTGAGAACGGGGAGTTAATTTCAAACCCGCTTTTTTATCAAATGATGGAGCAAGTATTTCAGGAAGTTGCATTTCTTGTTAAAGAAGAAGATAAGGAAATGCTATGGAAAATGGTATGCCAAGTATGTGAAAAAACATCCCATAATACTTCATCTATGTTAGCGGACGTAAGAGCGAATAGACAAACGGAAGTTAACGCGATTGTTGGATATGTATTAGAAGAAGCTAAGGAACAACAACAATCTGTTCCGACACTTCGATTTTTGTTCAATGCAATAAAAGGAATGGAATTATAAGTGTTTTTCTTTGCTTTTACGTGAAACATTGAATACAATGTGGGTTGGTGAGAGAACAGGATACGAAAGGAAGAATTATATGGAGATAAAAGAAATCTCTGTTCCACTACAAGGTGTTGTAGCGGACTATATGAACGGTAAAAAAGAGATACAGTCATGTTTTGATTATCTGTTAACAGAGGATGCTTTTAAACAGCGTTTACATGATTTACGTGAGAGAGAGTTTTTCCGTCAAGATTTAGTAACGCATTTATTAGAATATAATACACAATTGCAAGCGGGAGAATTTACAATTCAAAATATAAAAGCGCTTGAAGATGAAAATACATATGTAGTTATAGCTGGACAACAAGCTGGGTTATTAACTGGTCCGCTTTATACAGTTCATAAGATCATTTCAATTTTACAGCTTGCAAAAGAAAAAGAAGAGAGCTTAGGGGTTCGGGTTGTTCCTGTCTTTTGGATTGCTGGTGAAGACCATGATATGGATGAAATTAATCATACATTTGTAACGAAAAATAAAAAAATAAAAAAGACCATTTTTCATGATCGTTATCCGAAAAAGGCGAGTGCTTCTGAGTCTGAGTTTTCTATTGAAGACTGTAGAAAATGGGTCGAAGAGATTTTTAAAACATATCCGGAAACGAATTTTACAAAGGATGTATTACAATTTGTTGATGATGCTTTAGGTAAATCGCATACATATGTAGATTTCTTTGCGCACCTTATTACGAAAATGTTCGCAAATTCTGGTTTAATTCTTGTAGATTCACATCATCCTGCATTAAGAAAATTAGAAGTGCCGTTTTTACAACAAATTATAAGTAAATATAAAGAAATTCAAGTAGGGCTTCGTAATCAACAGGAAGTACTTAAGGAATTAGGATTTAAACCGATTATTGAAACGAAGACAAATGCAGTGCATATATTTATGGAAATTGATAATGAGCGAGTATTGCTTGAAGAGAATCAAGGGAAGTTTATTGGAAAAGATGGAGTGCATTCATTTTCGTATGAAGAATTGATGGAAGAGATGGAAAGAAGTCCAGAACGTTTTAGTAATAATGTTGTAACGCGACCTCTTATGCAAGAATATGTGTTTCCTACGTTAGCGTTTATTGGCGGTCCAGGGGAGTTAGCTTATTGGAGTGAATTGCAACAAGTGTTTCATACGGCAGGTTTCCAAATGCCACCTGTTGTTCCGCGGCTTACAATTACTTATATGGAGCGAGATATAGCGACAGATTTATATGATTTAGATTTGCAAGAAATTGATCCATTTCTAAATAATATAGATAATCTGCGTGACAATTGGCTTTCTAATCAAATAGAGGAACCGATAGACGAGCGATTTATAGAAGCGAAAAAAGAAATAATGGATATTCATACATCATTACAACAATTCGTGAAAAAAATAGATCCAGGGTTAAATGAGTTTGCGGGGAAAAATGAACTGAAAATTAATGAGCAAATTGAACTGTTAGAAAAAATGTTGAAAAGAAATGTTGAGAAGAAACATGAGGTTCAACTGAATAAATTCCGCCGTTTACAATTCGCGCTTCGTCCATTAGGAGCACCGCAAGAACGTGTGTGGAATGTGTGTTATTATTTAAATCAGTTCGGCCTTGATTTTGTTGACCGGGTAATGGAACAATCTTTTTCGTGGGATGGAAAACATCATGTAATAAAACTATAGAATCTTGCTCTTTTGAGCAGGATTTTATTTTTATTCTGTTGAATTAACTGTGAAGTGAAATATTTCTGAATTATCCATCTTATGTTAATGTAATGAATCGCTATGTATCAGGTATATATATATGACAAAATAGCACAAAATGTAAACGGATTAATATCTTTTTCGACAGGTTTTTGTTTAAATTCCCGCAAAAAATGATAAAATTTAGTATATAATAAAATAAAATAGCGATTTGTATAGCGTACTACCTTGTTGGAAGTTAAATGAGTCGTTCTTTAGTAGCATTTCATCCTCTAGTAGTAAATTGTGTTTGTAGAGTGAGAAATGTATTTAACATAATTAATTGGAAAAAGAGTAGGTGCAGCAATGTTCAAACACGTAACAGTACTTTTGAAAGAAACAGTAGATGGCTTAGATATAAAACCGAGTGGTACATATGTAGATTGTACACTGGGTGGAGGAGGACATAGTTCTTATTTATTATCTCAGCTAACAGATGGTGGAAAGTTAATAGCATTTGATCAAGATGAAATAGCGATTCAAAATGCGAAGGAAAAATTTTCTTCTTATGGTGAACAATTTGTAACAGTGAAGAGCAACTTCCGTTATTTATCTGAAAAACTACATGAATTAGGTATCACAGAAGTAGACGGGATTTTATTCGATTTAGGTGTTTCATCCCCACAATTAGATACACCAGAGCGTGGCTTTAGTTATCATCATGATGCACCGTTAGATATGCGGATGGATCAAGATGCCCCATTAACAGCATATGATGTTGTGAACAGCTGGTCATATGAACAACTCGTAAGAATTTTCTTCCAATACGGAGAAGAAAAATTTTCAAAGCAAATAACAAGGAAAATTGAAGCTTATCGCGAGAATAAGGCTATTGAAACGACAGGAGAATTAGTGGAATTAATTAAAGAAGGTATTCCAGCTCCGGCACGTAGAACAGGTGGACATCCTGCGAAGCGAGTATTTCAAGCGATTCGTATTGCTGTAAATGATGAATTAAAAGTATTTGAAGAAGCGTTGGAATCTGCAATTGATATGGTCAAGCCTGGTGGAAGAGTTAGTGTTATAACATTCCATTCTTTAGAAGATCGTATTTGTAAAACGACGTTTAAGCGAAATAGCACAACGCCGCAATTACCACAGGGACTACCGATTATTCCGGATGAATTTAAGCCGAAATTAAAGCTTATTACAAGGAAACCGATTTTACCTTCTGACATTGAATTAGAAGAAAATAATCGAGCGCGTTCTGCGAAGTTGAGAATCGCTGAAAAACGATAAAAAGGAGAGAGAGGTATGACTAATTTAGCTGTAAAGTATAAACAACAGGCGCAAGAAGAGGTACAAATTCAAGCGCCGCCACAGCAGATGGTTAAGCCAAAAGTTAAAACGAAAATTACAAGAATTGAAAAGCTATTGTACGTAACGTTTATTGGGTTTTTATTATATGCTTGTGTAGCTTTTATTGGGAATAAAGCGGGTCTATATCAAGTTAATGTAGAAGCAGCGACGATAGAAGAACAAATTGTGAAAAAACAAAAGGAAAATCAAGAATTGCAGGCTGAAGTAGAGAAGTTAAGTCGTTATGAACGTATCGCTGAAGTTGCAAAAAAACACGGGCTAGAAATTAATGCGAATAATGTGAAAGGCCTAAAGTAAGGCAAATAGGTGTGAAGAAAAGATGAAGAGAAATATGACCAAATTTCATACCAATAAGGGAGCAGGTTATTTTATGATATTTTTCCTCCTGCTCTTTTTGCTGTTATTAGCCCGATTTTTTTACATACAAGTAACAGGAACAGTGGACAATCATGATTTGAAGAAACTTGCTGAGCAGAAACATAGTAAAAAAGGAGTTCTCGAAGCGAATCGAGGAACAATTTATGATCAAAATGGTCATGTGCTAGCACATGACGCAAATTCCTATAGAATGGTAGCGGAATTAAAAGGTGCTAAGCCTGTTGAGGATAAAGAGGATACTGCAAAGAAAATCGCTGGAGTACTCGGAACGGGCGAAGACGCGATCTTAGCCGCTTTAAATAAAGATAGAAGTCAAGTGGAATTTGGAACATTGGGTAAGGGCTTGACGAAAGAAAAGAAAGAACAAATAGAAGCATTGAAATTGCCGGGAATAACTTTTATTACCGAAAATGCGAGAGTGTATCCAAACGGTGATTTCGCATCTTACGTCATAGGTCATGCCAGACCTGATGATAATGGAATCGCAGTAGGTGAATTTGGCTTAGAAAAGAGTTTGGATAAGTATTTAGGGGCTTCTAATGGTGAGGTAGCTTATACAGGTGACCGTAAAGGAGTATCTCTTGACGGCGGGAAAGTGAATGTAAAGGCACCTAAAAATGGAGATAATGTGTATTTAACGCTTGACCAACGTATTCAAAGTTATTTAGAAGACGCAATGAAAGAAGCGAGTAAACATTATGAACCAGAAAGTTTAATAGGAATTGTTGCAGACCCCAAAACAGGGAAAATATTAGCGATGTCTAGTAAACCTAGTTATGATCCGAACCAAGAGAATAATAAATATTTTTATAATGATGCCATTGCAAATGCATTTGAACCAGGATCAACAATGAAGATTTTCACATTAGCAGCGGCCATTAATGAAGGTGTATACAAGGGACAAGACTTTTATCAGTCTGGTACATATCAAGTAGGTAATCGCAAAATAAAAGATCATAACGGCGGCGCTGGATGGGGTTCTATTACTTTTGACGAAGGGGTAGAGCGCTCTTCAAACGTAGCGTTTGCAATTTTAGGTGATCAAAAGCTTGGTCCAGATCGTTTCCGGAAATATATTCATAATTTTGGATTAGATGAAAAAACAAACATTGATTTACTTGGTGAAGGGTCAAATACAATTTTATTTGATCAACAAATACAACAAGTAACAACAGCGTTTGGACAAGGTTCTACAGTTACACCAATTCAACTTGTACAAGCTGCAACAGCGATTGCAAATGATGGGAAAATGATGAAACCTTATACAATTGATAAAATTGTGGATCCAATAACAGGTAAAGTACAGCTAGAGCATAAGCCAGAAGAAGTAGGAAAACCTGTTTCCAAAGAGACAGCAGCGCAAGTAAGGCAATTACTAGAACGTGTTGTTACATCACCGAAAGGAACAGGAACTGCATATAAAGTTGATGGGTATTCAGTCGGGGGGAAAACAGGTACAGCACAAATTCCTGACGGGAAAGGTGGCTATATGACGGGAAGAGAGAATTATATATTCTCATTCTTAGGTATGGCACCGATGGACGATCCGCAACTTGTTGTGTATGTGTCCGTTAAACAACCGAAATTAAAAGATGATGAAAACGGGGCTAAACCTTTAGCAGATATCTTTAAATATGTAACGAAAAATAGCTTAGAGTATTTAAAGATTAAGCCGAATGAAGTAAAAGACCCGAAAAAATATGTGAAAGAACAACAAACTGTCGTTCCAGATGTAACCGGAAAAACGATGGAAGAAGCGAAAAAAACAATTGATAAAGCAAAACTTCGTCCAATCGTATTAGGTGAAGGTAAAGTGCAGCAGCAAGTGCCAAAAGCAACTGAACAAACATTAAAGGGTGATCGAGTCTTCTTAGTAGGAGATAAACCTACAATGCCAAATATACAGGGATGGGCACTGCGTGATGTTATGAATTTAGCAAAAACATTAAAGCTTAACTTAAAACCTTCTGGTACAGGATATGTAACTGAGCAAAGTGTAGCGGAAGGGACATTGTTGCAACCTGGTACAGAATTAGGTGTAACACTCGTACCACCACTTGAACCGCAGCAAGAAGCAGAAAAGCCATAATGGTAATAGGGAAGAAGTTCTAATTAAATAAGTACAAGCATATATTGGAACAAGCTAGGCGTAAGGGAGGCTTGTTCCAATATGCGTGTATCAAATGTAACAGTTAGAAAACGACTTATTTTTATACTTATATCGGGTATACTCATTTTTACCATTATCGATATTCGTCTTGGATATGTGCAATTTTTTCTTGGAAATATGTTAACGGATCGTGCGAAGGATTCATGGAGTCGTAATATTACTTTTGAACCAGAGCGAGGGAAAATTTTAGATCGAAATGGTGTGGAGCTTGCTACGAATAAAAGTGCACCGACCGTCTTTGTTGTGCCGAGGCAAATTGAAAAACCAGCAGAGACTGCAGAGAAGTTAGCTGCAGTATTAGGTGTGGAAAAAGATGATGTTTATAAGCGGATTACAAAAAAAGAATCGATTGTAAGGCTTGATAAAGGCGGAAGGAAAATATCGCATGACAAAGCGAAAGAAGTACGCGGATTAAGTTTAAAGGGTGTGTACATCGCAGAGGATTCTATCCGGTACTATCCATTCGGTAATTTTTTATCACACGTATTAGGATTTGCGGGCAGTGATAATCAAGGGCTTATGGGACTAGAGAAATATTATGATAAAGAGCTAAATGGTGATAAAGGTCATGTGCGATTTTTTGCAGACGCGAAAGGACAGAGAATGCCTAACGTTGGAGATGATTTCAAAAAACCAGAAGCCGGCTTGAATTTAGGATTAACAATTGATTCACGCATTACGAGGATTATGGAAAGAGAAATGAATATTGCGGAATCAACGTATAATCCTGACGGTATGATAGCAATTGCAATGAATCCGAAAAATGGTGAAATTTTAGGTATGTCAAGTCGACCAAGTTTTGATCCAGCAGATTTCCAAAGTGTTTCTCCGGAAGTATATAACAGAAACTTACCTGTATGGAGTACGTATGAGCCGGGGTCAACATTTAAGATTATTACATTAGCTGCAGCCTTGAATGAAAATTTAGTAGACTTAGAGAAAGATACATTTTATGATGATGGGGCAGCTGAAGTTGGTGGAGCTAGATTGCGGTGTTGGAAAGCTGGCGGCCATGGTAGCCAAACGTTTTTAGAGGTAGTTCAAAACTCTTGTAACCCAGGATTTATTGAACTCGGTGATCGTCTTGGTAAAGATCGATTGTTTAAATACATTCGCAATTTCGGGTTTGGACAGAAGACCGGAATTGATTTACAAGGTGAAGGTAGCGGGATTTTATTTAATTTAGATAAAGTTGGTCCAGTCGAGCAAGCGACGACTTCATTTGGGCAAGGTGTTTCTGTTACACCGATTCAACAAGTAGCAGCTGTAGCGGCCGCTGTAAATGGTGGAACTTTGTATCAGCCATATATAGCGAAGGAATTTATTGATCCGAAGAATAATCAAGTTGTCAGCAAAAAGACACCTGTTGCGAAAAGGGAAGTTATTTCCAAGGAAACTTCAGAGAAAGTTCGTTACGCATTAGAGAATGTTGTAGCGAAAGGTTCGGGTAAAGGGGCTTATATTGATGGATATCGTGTAGGTGGAAAAACTGGAACTGCTCAAAAGGTGAAAGATGGAAAATATTTAGATAATAACTATATTGTATCATTTATCGGTTTTGCTCCAGCTGACGATCCGCAAATTGTTGTTTATGTAGCAGTGGATAATCCAAAAGGAGTCACTCAATTTGGTGGAGTTGTAGCAGCACCTATTGTTGGGAATATTCTTCGTGACGCACTTCCTGTAATGGGAGTGGAACCGAGAAAAGAGCAAGTTGAGAAAGAATATAAATGGGGCGATACACCAACTGTGGAAGTTCCGAATTTAATTGGTATGAAAAAGAAAGATTTACAAACGCAACTTGTAGACTTGAAGCTTGATATAAGTGGTGATGGTGGGAAAGTAATTAAACAATCACCAGAAGCAGGAGCTAAAGTAAAAGAGGGTTCAAAAGTTAGAATTTACTTCGGGAATTAAAGGTAACTGATTGTGTTTTATGGTACAATTGGTGGAAGTGAGTTCTTTATAGAAAAATTGCTTTACTTGAGACGATAAGTGTCTCATTAATAAATAAATCTATTGATTAGACTATAGTAGCACTTACCTCCTATTTTTATATAACTAGGAGGTAACGTGTTACTTGCTAAAATAAGAGATAAATAAACAATGTAGAGAGGGTTTAGTGAAATGAAGTTGCATACACTTGTATCATGTTTGCATGATTTTCCAGTTGTTCCAACAGAAAATCCAGAAATAACATCTATTGAAGCGGATTCACGTAAAGTGAAAGAGGGAAGCTTATTTATATGTATGAAAGGATATACGGTTGATAGCCATGACTTTGCTAAGCAAGCAGCCGCACAAGGAGCGGCTGCTATTGTTGCGGAAAGACCAATTGATGTTGACGTTCCAGTTGTACTTGTGAAAAATACTTTTCGTTCGCTAGCGGTTTTAGCTGATTATTTTTATGGCCAACCAACACACAAGTTACATTTAATCGGTATTACAGGTACAAATGGAAAGACAACAACATCGCATATTATGGATGAAATTATGCGCGCACATGGTCATAAAACAGGGCTAATTGGAACGATTAATATGAAAATCGGTGATGAAACATTTGAGGTGAAAAATACAACACCAGATGCACTAACACTTCAACAGACATTTTCAAAAATGGTTGAACAAGGTGTGGATAGCACAGTAATGGAAGTTTCGTCTCATGCTTTAGATCTTGGCCGTGTACACGGGTGCGATTATGATGTTGCAGTATTTACGAATTTAACACAAGATCATTTAGACTATCATAAAACGATGGAAGAATATAAACATGCGAAAGGGTTGCTTTTCGCACAGCTTGGCAATAGTTATCATCATAATCGTGAAAAATACGCTATATTAAACAGTGATGATCCAGTAGCAGAAGAGTATATGAGAAGTACAGCAGCTACTGTTGTAACATACGGTATAGATGTTGCAAGCGACATTATGGCACGAGATATCGTAATGACGAGTGGCGGTACAACATTTACACTTGTAACACCGTATGAAACTGTAAATGTTACGATGAAATTAATTGGTAAGTTTAATGTATACAACGTGTTAGCTGCTACAGCAGCAGGTCTTGTTTCAGGAGTGAGCTTACAAACAATTATTGATGTAATTAAAGAGCTTGCTGGCGTTCCTGGACGTTTTGAAGTTGTTGATGGTGGACAAAATTACACAGTTATTGTTGACTATGCGCATACACCTGATAGCTTAGAGAACGTACTAAAAACAGCAAAACAGTTTGCAAAAGGCGATGTATATTGTATCGTTGGTTGCGGTGGTGATAGAGATAGAACGAAAAGACCAATAATGGCAAGTGTCGCAACCGAATATGCAACTCACGCAATTTATACATCAGATAATCCAAGAAGTGAAGATCCGAAGGCTATTTTAGATGATATGGTAAATGATGTGAATGGGAATAATTATGAAGTAATTGTCGATCGAAAAGAAGCGATACGTTCCGCTATCTCGAAAGTAAAAGCAGAAGATATTATTATTATTGCTGGTAAAGGGCATGAAACGTATCAAATTATTGGTAAAGAAGTTCATCATTTTGACGATCGTGAAGTTGCTAAAGAAGCAATCACGGAGCGTTTAAACAACGAAGTGTAACAGCATGAGAGGAGGACTACATGTGCTTGAACAAGGTTTATTAGTAACGGCTGGGGTAGCATTCTTAATTTCTGTTGCCCTTTCGCCATTATTTATTCCATTTTTAAGAAAGTTAAAGTTCGGACAGAGTATTCGTGACGAAGGACCGAAGTCACACCAAAAGAAATCAGGGACACCAACGATGGGTGGTATTGTCATATATGTATCTATGATGGTGACTACGCTTATTATGGCGATTAAATTTAACAATTTAGGTGCAGAAGTATCATTGTTATTATTAGTTACATTTGGGTACGGATTAATCGGATTTTTAGATGACTACATAAAAGTAGTAAAGAAAAGAAATCTTGGTTTAACATCAAAACAAAAATTGATTGGTCAGCTTGTAATTGCTATTGCGTTCTTTTTAATTGGAAAAGGGCAAGCATTTCACACTTATATCATGATTCCGGGAACTGATGTTAAATTTGAATTAGGCTGGGCGTATTTTGTTCTCGTATTATTTATGCTTATTGGTGGATCAAATGCGGTTAATTTAACAGATGGTTTAGATGGTTTATTATCAGGAACAGCTGCTATTGCATTCGGAGCATTTAGTATTATTGCTGTAGCTCAAGAACAATTTGGGGTAGCGATTTTCTGTATGGCAGTTGTAGGAGCTGTACTTGGATTTTTAGTATTCAATGCGAATCCAGCGAAAGTATTTATGGGGGATACAGGTTCTCTAGCTTTAGGTGGTGCTATCGCAGCTGTAGCGATTTTGTTAAAACAAGAATTGTTACTCGTTATTATTGGCGGTGTATTCGTAGCGGAAACGTTATCTGTTATTATCCAAGTTATTTCGTTCAAAACAACAGGAAAGCGTGTCTTTAAAATGAGTCCATTACATCATCATTATGAATTATGTGGTTGGTCAGAGTGGCGCGTTGTTGTAACGTTTTGGTCTGTAGGATTTTTATTAGCTGTGCTAGGAATTTATATCGGGGTGTGGATGTAATTGAAAACTGTAACTGAATATCAAAATAAAAATGTTCTTGTATTAGGTATTGCTAAAAGTGGTTATGCAGCAGCTACTTTATTAAAAAAATTAGGGGCAAACGTCATTGTAAATGATGGGAAACCATTAGCGGGTAATGTGCTTGCAGCTGAGTTACAAGCGGAAGGAATGGATGTTGTGTGTGGTGGGCATCCATTAGAATTGCTGGAGAGAAACATTTCACTTGTCGTAAAAAATCCAGGAATTCCATATTCTAATCCACTCTTAGTGGCGGCGAAAGAAAAACAAATTCCAATTGTAACTGAGGTTGAATTAGCATATTCCATTTCAGCAGCACCGTTTGTTGGGATTACGGGATCTAACGGTAAAACAACAACGACAATGTTAACGTTTGAAATGTTAAAAGAAGGACAAAAGCACCCAGTTATTGCGGGGAATATAGGTACTGTAGCTTGTGAAGTTGCACAATTGGCGAAGGAAAATGAAGTTGTCGTTACGGAACTTTCATCGTTTCAATTGATGGGAGTGGAATCGTTCCAACCAAAAATTGCAGCCTTTTTAAATTTATTTGAAGCGCATTTAGATTATCACGGGACGAAGAAAGAGTATGGTTTGGCGAAAGCGAATATTTTCAAAAACCAAACTGAAGCAGATTATAGTATAATTAATGCAGATGATGCAGATGTCATGGCGTTATCGGCATATAGTAAAGGACAGAAAGTATTATTTTCGACGACGAAAGAAATTGAAGATGGTGCGTATATAAAAGATAACGCTCTTTATTTTAAAGGCGAAAAAGTAGTTAAAGTAAGTGATATTGTTTTACCTGGTAAGCACAATTTAGAAAATATTTTAGCAGCAATGAGTATTGCTAAATTACTAGGTGTTTCTAATGAAGCAATTACTGCTGTGTTAAAAAGTTTTACAGGTGTAAAACATCGCTTAGAATATGTAACAACGATTAATAATCGTAAATTTTATAATGATTCAAAAGCGACGAATATGCTAGCGACAGAAAAAGCATTATCTGCATTTACACAACCGATTGTATTATTGGCTGGTGGACTTGATCGTGGTAATGAATTTGATGATTTAATTCCATATTTTAAACATGTCAAAGCGATTGTGACATTTGGACAAACTGCACCAAAATTAGTAAGAGCGGCAGAAAAAGCAGGATTAGATGTAATTGAAAGTGTCGATACTTTAGATGATGCAGTAGTGAAAGCTTATGCTCATTCTACCGATGGTGATGTAATTCTTCTTTCACCAGCATGTGCAAGCTGGGATCAATTTAAAACATTTGAAGAAAGAGGAGACATTTTTATACAAGCTGTGCATAAACTTATATAAAGTAAATCAAAACATCAGTAGGCTAACACCTACTGATGTTTTGTTACATAGGGCAAAGGTTCTGCCCAAAGAGGTGGTGTTCATGGGTAATGAAGAAAACGCCTGATTTTATTCTCATCATCGTTACACTTGCGTTGTTAACAATCGGAATGATTATGGTTTATAGTGCGAGTGCGGTTTGGGCCTCTTATAAAATGGGGGATTCATTCTTTTTTGCAAAAAGACAATTGTTATTTGCAAGTCTTGGGGTAGTAGCTATGTTTTTTCTGATGAAAATTGATTATTGGGTATGGCGTACGTATTCAAAAGTAATTTTACTAGTTTGTTTCGTTCTTCTTATTCTAGTTCTTATTCCTGGAGTAGGTCTCGTTCGTGGAGGGGCGCGAAGTTGGATTGGAATCGGGGCATTTTCTATCCAACCGTCAGAGTTTATGAAATTCGCGATGATTATTTTCTTAGCAAAATTTTTAGCGGAACGACAAAAATTAATTACATCTTTTAAACGAGGTTTACTACCGGCTCTTAGTTTTGTATTTCTTGCTTTTGGGATAATTATGTTACAGCCAGATCTTGGTACGGGAACGGTAATGATTGGGACATGTATTATTATGATATTTATTTCGGGAGCAAGGGTCTTTCACTTTGCAATGTTTGGTTTGCTTGGTGCAGCGGGATTTGTAGGGTTAATTGCATCAGCGCCATATCGAATGAAACGCATCACATCATATTTAGATCCGTGGTCGGATCCGCTCGGAAGTGGATTTCAAATTATCCAATCGTTACTCGCAATTGGACCTGGTGGTTTATTTGGGCTTGGACTTGGACAAAGTAGACAAAAATTCCTTTATTTACCTGAACCACAAACAGACTTTATATTTGCAATCTTATCCGAGGAATTAGGTTTTATTGGTGGTTCATTTGTGTTATTATTATTTAGTCTATTATTATGGCGTGGGATTCGTATAGCATTAGGAGCGCCAGATTTATATGGTACGTTTTTAGCAGTAGGTATTGTGGCGATGATTGCGATTCAAGTAATGATTAATGTTGGTGTTGTAACAGGACTGATGCCTGTTACCGGTATTACTTTGCCATTTTTAAGTTATGGTGGATCAAGTTTGACCTTAATGTTAATGGCAGTAGGTGTATTATTGAATATAAGTCGCCATTCTCGCTATTAAACCCTGTTTAAAAGACAGGGTTTTTCGTGTGTGTGTGAAAATACAATATGTATATAGAAATAAATACGATTGAATAAGAACAGGGAAGTGGAGGAATCAGTAGTGCGAGTATTAGTAAGTGGTGGGGGTACTGGAGGACATATTTATCCAGCTCTTGCTTTAATTAGAGAAATAAAAAAACTAAATCCGGAAGCAAGATTTTTATACATTGGTACAGAGAATGGATTAGAGAGTACCATCGTACCGAAAGCGGGTATTCCGTTCCAATCTATTGCTATAAGTGGATTTAAACGAAAAATATCTCTTGATAATGTAAAAACCGTGATGCGTTTCCTAAAAGGTGTTCAAGATAGTAAACGATATATTCGTCGTTTTAACCCTGATATTGTGATTGGTACGGGTGGATACGTATGTGGGCCAGTTGTATATGCTGCGGCTAAATTAGGTATTCCGACTATTGTCCATGAACAAAATAGTGTACCTGGTGTAACGAATAAATTTTTAAGTCGTTATGTCGATAAAGTTGCAGTTTGTTTTGAAGCAGCTGCAGAACATTTTCCACAGTCAAAAGTGGTTATGACAGGTAATCCACGTGCATCAGAAGTAATGGACCAAAATGGAATGAAAGGAAAACGTTCGGTAGGACTATCCCTTTCTAAAAAATCCGTGCTTATTTTTGGTGGGAGCCGCGGGGCTAGACCGATTAACGATGCTTTTGTAGAAGCGATTGAACAATTTGGGAATAAAAGTTACGAAGTATTATATGTAACAGGCGAAGTACATTATGATAAAGTTATGGAAGCCGTGAAACAAAAAGGGAATCCGAATAATGTTATTATTAAACCTTTTATTCATAATATGCCAGAGGTACTGACGGGTGTAGATCTTGTTGTTTCAAGGGCAGGGGCTACAACGCTTGCAGAATTAACAGCGTTAGGAAAGCCGAGTGTATTAATTCCAAGTCCGTACGTAACAAATAACCATCAAGAAAAAAATGCACGATCAGTTGTTGATAAAGGAGCAGCTAAAATGCTACTTGAAAAAGATTTAACATCTGAAACGCTTATTCGTGACATTGATGAGATTTTATTGGATACACAAACATTACAAAATATGAAACTGGCTACTAAGCAACTTGGTATTCCAGATGCAGCAAATAAGCTATATGAAGTAATGAACAAGCTTATTAAAAAATAACATTAGGTGAACGCCCCGCATATTACTGTAATAAGGAGACTTGATATGGGGGAGATTGTCTATGGAACAATTAGTAAAAGAGCTTTTAGAAGCAAATGTTGGTCGCGTGTTAGTTAATGAACCGTTAGCGCGTTACACGACTATGAAAATAGGCGGACCAGCTGATATTTTAATTGTACCAAAGCATGTTGCTGGTATTGAGAAGACTCTAGAGTTAGTAAAGAAGTACAAGACAAGGTGGACTGCAATTGGTCGTGGTTCAAATCTTCTCGTATCTGATCAAGGTATAGAAGGTGTGGTTATTCGTTTAGGAGAAGGATTAGACCATTTAGAAGTCGAAAAACATAGAGTAAGAGTCGGTGCTGGATATCCCCTTATTAAATTGTCAACTTTACTTAGTCGACAGGGATTAGCGGGCCTGGAATTTGCAAGTGGTATTCCAGGAAGTGTTGGCGGTGCAGTGTATATGAATGCAGGCGCTCATAAGTCCGACATATCGAGTGTATTAACGAAAGCTTGTATTTTGTTTGACAATGGAACAATTAATTGGTTGACGAATACCGAAATGGGCTTTTCTTATCGCACATCTGTATTGCAAATGAAACGCCCTGGTATTGTTTTGGAAGCTGAATTCCAATTGGAGGTAGGCGAACGCGAGGGAATTGTAAGAAGCATGCAAAAGAATAAAGAGTATCGCCGTGAAACGCAGCCTTGGAATCACCCTTGTGCAGGAAGTATATTTCGAAATCCAGTCCCCTATTTTGCAGGAGATTTAATAGAAAAATCAGGGCTTCGTGGTTATACAATAGGTGGAGCTCAAATTTCTGAAATGCATGGGAATTTTATTGTTAATACTGGTGTGGCCTCAGCGCAAGATGTATTAGACTTAATCGCATTGGTAAAGCGTACAATTAAAGATAAATTTGGTGTTGATATGCATACAGAAGTAGAAATAATTGGAAGATAACGGTTGTTCGTTCCGCTCATTATCATTTATGTTATAATAAGAAGATAAGAACGGCATGAGGAACATGCCGTTCTTTATGTTACATAGGGGGATCGTACATGAAAAATAGTAAAGTGATTAAACTACAAGATCGTGTACCAAAATTAAAGAATCAAAATAAAAAAAATAAGAAACCTGTTAATCATCGGTTAATTTTATACATATCGATTTTATTTTTATTAGTACTCTTTTTAATTTATTTTCGGTCTCCGCTTAGTAATATAAAAAAGATAAGTGTCTTTGGAAATCATTATATGACAGATGAACAAGTTATGAAGGAATCAGGTGTGACATATGATACGAGTTATTTCCGAGTAACAGCACATAAAGCAGAAGAAAACTTAACGAAACGAAAAGAAATTAAAGAGGTAAATGTAAAAAAACGTTTCCCAAACAAAATTGATGTTCATATCGAAGAATATTTAACAATTGGCTATATAAACAAAGATGGGAAATTACAACCGTTATTAGAAAATGGGAAAACACTCGATGTACTTCCGAACGGAAAGCTTCCAGTTGCAGCACCAATTTTTGAACCATTTAAAGAGGAAAAAATGAAGGAATTAATTGCAGAACTAGAAAAATTAACGCCAACTATTTTAAGGTCTATTTCTGAAATTCGTTATACACCAACGAACGCAAATGAAGATCATCTTACTTTATATATGAATGAAGGATATGAAGTGAGCACCACTATTCAAAATTTCGCAAAGCGAATGGAAGCTTATCCACTTATTTTAAAAACAATTGAACCTGGTAAGAAGGTTTTAATTGACTTAGAAGTGGGTGCATATACGAAGGAACTAGGTGCTGAAGAAAAGAAAGAATAGAATGATAGTTTTTACTGCGTTATTACGTATGAAATGAAACAAACGTTCTTTTATATGGATGCTAATTTGCAAGAATGCTTAATTTGATGAAAAAAATGTAAATTTTCTTAGATTCATACTAGGATTGGTACAAGTTTCACTTTTCTACAAGTACATCTTAGTGTAGACTTATACTTGGCGGTAATCTTTACACTTGAAATATAATTATTTCAAGATAGAGCAGTTATTCACAGGTTACTGCGATATTCTTAAATGAATGTTAAATAAAAATAAGAAAAATATAGGGTTAAAAAAGGGAAACGTACAAAGACGTTGAATATTTTTCTTATAAATAGTAAAGTTGCGATTGTTGTTCCATATATTGAGTTGTATGGTATAAATAAAGAAGGAGGTGCCAAAGAATGAACAGCAATGAAATATATGTTAGTCTTGACATCGGTACATCCAATGTTAAAGTCATCATTGGTGAAATGGTTAATGATAGCTTAAACATTATTGGTGTTGGAAACGTAAAATCAAATGGTTTGAAAAAGGGATCGATAGTTGATATAGATGAAACTGTTCGATCAATTAAAAAAGCAATTGAACAAGCTGAGCGCATGGTGGGTATCCACATTGAGCAAGTTGTAGTAGGTGTCAATGCAAACCAGGTACAGTTGCTCCCGTGTCACGGAGTAGTCGCTGTTTCAAATGAAGATCGTGAAATCGGGAATGAAGATGTCTTACGCGTTCTAGATGCAGCGCAAGTTGTGTCAATTGCTCCTGAACGTGAATTTATTGATGTGGTACCTCGACAGTTCATTGTAGACGGTCTTGACGAGATTAACGATCCACGCGGGATGATCGGTGTAAGATTAGAAATGGAAGGTACACTTATTACAGGCTCGAGAACTTTACTACATAACCTACTTCGTTGTGTAGAAAAAGCAGGTCTTGAAATTGTTGATATTTGTCTGCAACCTTTAGCGGCAGCGACAGTTGCGTTATCTTCGGATGAAAGAAATAGAGGGGTAGCCCTTGTTGATATGGGCGGAGGATCTACAACCTTATCTATTTTTAAAGATGGAGAGTTGCAAGCAACGAGCGTATTGCCATTAGGTGGAGATCATATAACGAAGGATATAGCGATTGGGCTGAAAACTTCAACAGAAAATGCAGATCAAATTAAGCTGAAATATGGACATGCTTTTTATGATACAGCATCTGAAGAAGAGATGTTTACGGTTCCTATTATGGGAAGCGATCAAACAGAACAATATTCTCAGTTGGAATTATCGGATATAATAGAGGCTCGTGTAGAGGAAATTTTAATGTTTGTTCAAGATGAAGTGCATAAGTTAGGAGTAAAGCAAGCTGCTTCTGGATATGTACTAACTGGTGGGATAGCTTCTATGCCAGGTGTTCTTGATCTTGCATACGATATTTTACATGAAAATGTTCGTATAGCAACTCCTGATTATATTGGTGTTCGTGAGCCTCAATATACAAGTGGAGTTGGATTAATTAAACATTCTTATCAAAAAGCTAAATTACGTGGGAAAAATGTGCAGGAAAAGCAAGAACATTTTGAACCAGTACCAGCACCAATGCCGGTACAACAGCAACCTGCGAAACAAAAAACTCGTAATCAAAACAATACTAATCAAAATGATGACCGCATGATGTCAAAAGTAAAACGTGCATTCCGTTATTTATGGGATTAAAATTGGACACGAAAAATGAGGTTCTAGGGGGATTTCGACATGTTAGAGTTTGATACTACTCAAGATCAATTAGCGAATATAAAAGTTATCGGTGTCGGCGGTGGCGGAAACAACGCTGTAAACCGTATGATTGAACACGGTGTACAAGGTGTAGACTTTATCGCTGTGAATACTGATGCACAAGCATTAAATCTATCAAAAGCTGAAACGAAAATGCAAATTGGTGGAAAATTAACGCGTGGACTTGGTGCAGGCGCAAACCCTGAAGTAGGGAAAAAAGCTGCAGAAGAAAGTAAAGAACAGATTCAAGAAGCGCTTCGTGGCGCGGATATGGTCTTCGTAACTGCTGGTATGGGCGGCGGAACTGGAACTGGTGCAGCTCCAGTTGTTGCTCAAGTTGCAAAAGAACTAGGCGCGTTAACAGTTGGTGTTGTAACACGTCCATTTACATTTGAAGGGCGTAAACGTGCAACTCAAGCTGCATCTGGTATTGCGTCATTTAAAGAAAATGTAGATACACTTATCGTAATTCCAAATGATCGCTTATTAGAGATTGTTGATAAAAATACGCCAATGTTAGAAGCGTTCCGTGAAGCAGATAACGTATTACGTCAAGGTGTTCAAGGTATTTCTGATTTAATTGCTACACCAGGTCTAATTAACTTAGACTTTGCAGACGTAAAAACAATTATGTCTAATAGAGGTTCTGCTTTAATGGGTATCGGTTCTGGTAATGGTGAAAATCGTGCTGCTGAAGCTGCGAAAAAAGCGATTTCTAGTCCATTACTAGAAACATCTATTGATGGAGCTCAAGGTGTTATTATGAACATTACGGGCGGCGCAAACTTAAGTTTATATGAAGTACAAGAAGCAGCAGACATTGTAGCTTCAGCTTCGGATCCAGAAGTAAATATGATCTTCGGTTCTGTTATTAATGAAGGATTAAAAGATGATATCGTTGTCACTGTAATTGCAACTGGTTTTGATGATAGTGCTTCGACACAACCACCAAAACCAATTATCCGTCCGACTGCGAATCACACACAACAGCAACAACAACCAGTAGCTCAACCTTCAAAACAACGTGAAGTTAAGCGTGAAATGAAACGTGAAGAGCCGGTTGTGCATGATCGTCATACAGATTCAGATGACATCGATATTCCAGCATTCTTACGTAACCGTCGTAGACGATAAAAGAAAAGGAGCTTTCATGCTCCTTTTTTTTGTTGTCTAAATGGAAAAGATCTGCTAAGCAGATCTTTTTTTATTATTTTGCATATGGAGAGCCCAGTCCTATTTTTAAGCCATAAGCTGTGATAAATTGAAACTTTAATTAGTCGGGGGTGTTCATCCAAAAATGATTGTTAGCCCGACTCCCACTTAACTTCTGTCCTTTTTTATAGCTGAATTTTGAGGCAGGGTCTTACTGCCCGCAAATAGCAAGATAAACTTTGTATATATATAATTCAATTATTATGTATACAAGTAAAAAATTCATATTATTCTATGAAAAATACACTTTTATTTTTTACCGACAGATTATGTCTAGAAATCACAAAATAACAAAAAAATCCCTCCACCAATTGACACACTTTCCTATTGGATATGCATTATACTAGTCTCAACTTAAAAAAAGAGGTGAATTGTTTGGTTGTTTACGCCGACATTGTCTGGTTGTTAAACGCCTGCATTGATTTTCTTTTACTTTTATTAACAGCCACCGTGTTAAAAAAGAGAATCAAAAGATGGAGGCTTGTGTTAGGGGCATTTATAGGTTCAACTATTGTTATTTTCGCCTTTACGCCTTTTGCTTCTATGATGACACATCCAATTATGAAACTATTGTACTCGTTACTTATTGTGTATACAGCATTTGGGTTTTCGACATTTAGAAATTATACACAAACTGTTTTTACTTTCTATTTTGTAACCTTTATGGTTGGTGGAGGATTAATTGGAACGCATTACTTTTTGCAAACGAACGAAATGGTAAATGGATTAGTTCAATCTAAATCAGTTTCTTACGGTGATCCAATTAGTTGGGTATTTGTTATTTTTGGTTTTCCAGTAATTTATTATTTTTCTAAAAAGCGTATAGAAAGCGTAGAGGTCACAAAGATACACTATGATCAAATCGTGAAAGTGGAAATTCAATTAGCTGGAGAGGAACTAGAATTAGCAGGTCTAATTGATAGTGGGAACCAACTTTATGACCCGTTAACGAAAACACCCGTTATGATTATGCATATTTCATCATTAGAACATTGTTTGCCAGCTTGGTTAACAGAACAAATTTATTCCAAAACAGAAATTCCTCAAATACCAGAAAATGATTCTGGATGGGCGACGAAACTACGTTTAATTCCTTTCCGAGCAGTAGGAGTAGAGAATCAATTTTTATGGGCAATTAAGCCAGATTGTGTGCGAGTTTATCATGAAGGTAGTTCGGTTGTTGTAAACAAAGTACTGATTGGATTAAATACACAACAATTATCTACTAATGGAGAGTATCAATGCATTGTACATCCGAAAATGTTGATTTCGCAAAAGATGGTAATTGCTTAATTATGAGAGGCGGGATAATATGGTGAAATTTAAATTTTATTTGGTATACCTTTGGTATAAAGTATTGCTGAAATTAGGAATTAAGACCGATGAAATTTATTATATTGGTGGAAGTGAAGCGTTGCCACCGCCGTTAACGAAAGAAGAAGAGGCAGTTCTTTTGAATAAATTACCAAATGGAGATCAAGCTGCGAGGTCGATGCTTATTGAACGTAACCTAAGGCTTGTTGTATATATAGCAAGAAAATTTGAAAATACAGGGATCAATATTGAGGATTTGATTAGTATAGGAACAATTGGTCTTATTAAGGCAGTGAATACATTTAATCCAGAAAAGAAAATTAAATTAGCAACATATGCATCTCGTTGTATAGAAAATGAAATTTTAATGCATTTGCGTCGAAATAATAAAAATCGTTCGGAAGTTTCTTTTGATGAACCGCTTAACATTGATTGGGACGGAAATGAACTGTTACTATCAGATGTTTTAGGCACAGATGATGACATTATTACAAAAGATTTAGAAGCTACTGTAGATCGTCATCTTTTAATGAAAGCATTGCATCAATTAAATGACCGTGAAAAACAAATTATGGAGCTTCGGTTTGGACTCGCTGGTGGCGAAGAGAAGACACAAAAAGATGTGGCTGATATGCTTGGAATTTCACAGTCTTATATTTCTCGTTTGGAAAAAAGAATTATAAAAAGATTACGAAAAGAATTTAATAAAATGGTGTGAAGAATAAGACCAGTCGGTATCTAGACTGGTCTTATTCTTTTTTTGTGCATTAGGAAATATGATATTTGTGAAAAATGATGGAAAAACCGTATGCATAAAATCCCCTTCAAAGGAAATACTTTACACTGTACAGCAACTCCCGATAGGAGGGAACACTTTGACGAGAAACAAAGTAGAAATTTGCGGTGTTGATACAGCTAAACTTCCAGTACTAAAAAATGAAGAGATGCGTAAATTATTTCGTGAAATGCAAAGTGGAGAGATAAGCGCCAGAGAGAAATTAGTGAATGGAAACTTACGTCTTGTACTGAGCGTCATCCAAAGATTTAATAACAGAGGAGAATATGTTGATGATTTATTTCAAGTTGGTTGCATTGGACTTATGAAATCCATTGATAACTTTGATTTAGGCCAAAATGTAAAGTTTTCAACGTATGCTGTGCCGATGATTATTGGAGAAATACGCAGATATTTGCGTGATAACAATCCAATTCGTGTATCTCGCTCATTACGAGATATTGCGTATAAAGCGTTGCAAGTAAGAGAAAAATTGATTGCTGAAAATTCAAAAGAACCAACAGCAATGGATATTGCGAAAGTTCTTGAAGTGACACATGAAGAGATTGTTTTTGCACTAGATGCGATTCAAGATCCGGTTTCATTATTTGAACCGATTTATAACGATGGAGGAGATCCTATCTTTGTTATGGATCAATTAAAGGATGAAAAACAAAAGGACGAGCAGTGGGTTGAAGAACTGGCGTTGAAAGAAGGAATGAAGCGTTTAAATGATCGTGAAAAAATGATTATTCGAAAACGTTTCTTTCAAGGAAAGACACAGATGGAAGTTGCCGAAGAAATTGGGATTTCTCAAGCGCAAGTATCACGTTTGGAGAAGTCTGCTATTAAGCAAATGAATAAGACGATTCAAGGATAAGGTCCTCACCAGTTATGGTGAGGTCTTTTTTATATATAATATTTTGCGCTCATAGTAGATTGGGTAGGTTCATATAATGAAAATAAAATGGATGTTCTATTAGTAGCGGTTATATACTGTTTATCCGCTTCGAAATTAGGCTGAAGTAAAAAGTTAGATGGAAGCGGGACTGCCCGTAAAAGTCCGATTGGCATGGGTTAATAATCAGTAGGGATGGGGATAATCCCACTGATTAAGGTTTCACTTTATTTGAGAGCGTACTTACGATTCATGATATAAGGGAGAGGATGAATATGATACGGATTTCGGAGTTTCAAATGAAGGATGTTGTAAATGTTTCAGATGGAAAGAGGCTTGGGAATATTGGAGATATTGATATTGATATAGACACAGGAAAGATTAGGGCGGTTATTATTTCTAAGCAGGCACGAATGCTTGGACTCTTTGGGAAGGAAGTAGAATTTGTGATTCCTTGGGAGCAAATTATGAAAATTGGAGAAGATGTCATACTTGTAAAAGTAGATCATGTTAATTCTGTAACAGAATCAATACAAACACCGACAATTTCATAAAGAATATTACAAATTCCTCTTTTTTTTCTGTTGTCATTATGAAAAAATAAAAGTATGGTAAAATAGACAGGAAGTACCATACTTTTTTCTGTTATTTTAATTAAAAGGAGTCGCTTTATGAGAGAACCATTTAAATATGCGGACGGTATACTGTATTTACAAGCGTGGAAAGAACTTGGAAACATTACTGTTGGATTTACGACAAAAGATGGTGGAGTAAGTACAGGCTCCTTTCATGCGATGAATTTAGGATTACATGTGAATGATATCGTGGAGAATGTTCATGAAAACAGACGCATTTTAGCTAATAAGTTACAAAAACCATTAGAAAAATGGATTTGCTCTGAACAAGTTCATGACCATCATGTTGAGAAAGTAGGACTGCAAGAAAAAGGGAAAGGCGTTTATTCATATGAAGACGGTATTCCAAAAACGGATGGCATTTATACGACTAACAAAGATGTTCTCTTAACATCTTGTTACGCTGATTGTGTTCCGCTCTATTTTTATGCACCATCACATGATATGATAGGACTTGCGCATGCTGGGTGGAAAGGGACTGTAACAGAGATTGCGAAAGAAATGATTCAAAAGTGGAATGCAGAAGGTGTTTCAAGTGATGAAATTCATGTCGCAATTGGTCCTGCAATCGGATCATGTTGTTATGTTGTTGATGATCGTGTATTAACAGCAGCACAGCAAGTAGTAAACGGATCTGTTCCTCATAAAGTAATTTCTGATGGTCAGTATGCAATTAATTTAAAAGAAGTTAATCGTATATTATGTGTACAAGCAGGCATAAAAGAAGAACATATTGTAATGTCATCTCTTTGTACAAGCTGTGAAGAACAATTATTTTTCTCTCATCGTCGTGATCAAGGTAAGACGGGGAGAATGTTGAGTTTCATAGGTTTTAAGGAGGAGTGAAGTAAGTGGCAGTGCAAGGGAATTTAGCAGATGTAAACGAAGTAATTAAAGAATCTTGTGTACGAGCTGGACGTTCGATGAAAGATATTAAGCTCGTTGCAGTTACAAAAACTGTAGGGATTGAAAAAACAAGCGAAGTAATTGAAACAGGAATTATTGATTTAGGTGAAAATAGAAATGAAGGTTTCTTACAAAAATACGAGCATTTCGGTTCAAAAGTGAATTGGCATTTTATTGGATCATTGCAAACGAGAAAAGTAAAAGAAATCATTAATGAAATTGATTATTTACATTCATTAGATCGTCTTTCGCTTGCAAAAGAAATTCAAAAACGTGCTGATAAGAAAGTTAAATGCTTTATTCAAGTGAAAACATCATCTGAAGAATCAAAGCAAGGATTGGCGATAGAAGAAACAATTTCTTTTATTCAAAGTTTGCAAGAATTGGATAAGATTGAAGTGGTAGGATTAATGACAATGGCTCCGTTTACAGGAGAAGAGGAAGAGATTCGTCGCTGCTTTAAGGAATTGCGCATGCTACAAACAGAGGTGCAGGAGCTAGAATTATTACATGCACCATGTAAAGAATTATCAATGGGAATGTCAAATGATTACACGATTGCAATTGAGGAAGGCGCTACATATATTCGTTTGGGAACGGTTTTAGTAGGAAAAGCGTAGGAGGAAGGAGAAAGTTATTATGAGTTGGTCAAAAGTAAAATACTTCTTTTTTGACACACCGGAAGAAAAAGAAGCAGCTCAATATAGTTATGAAAAGGAGCAAACAGACATGAAAAAGCAACAAGATCCCCCAGAACAACAAGATGTTCCGTTTGCGAAAGTGCAACCGAAGCAAAATGTAGTGAGTATTGAAACAGCGAAGCAATCTTCAAAAGTTGTTTTACTAGAACCACGTACATATTCGGAAGCGCAAGGCATTTCGGATCACTTAAAAGGTAGACGAGCTGTTGTAATTAATTTGCAAAGAATGTCTACAGATCAAGCTGTACGTATCGTTGACTTTTTAAGTGGTACTGTATACGCTATAGGCGGGGATATTCAAAAAATAGGCCCGAAAACATTTATGTGTACACCTGAAAATGTTGATATCGTTGGTGCGATTTCAGAGTTATTCGGTGAAGAAGAAGAGACAAATATAAAGAGGTGGTAATACGCCATGACAACAGTTTTAACAGTGTTACTTACTGCTATCGAGATTTACTCGTGGGCACTAATTATTTACATTCTCCTATCATGGTTTCCTGGCGCAAAGGAATCAGCTTTTGGAGATTTTCTTGCGCGTATTTGCGAACCGTATTTAGAGCCGTTTAGGAGGTTTATTCCACCATTTGGTATGATTGATATTTCTCCACTTGTTGCTATTGTTGCCTTGAAACTTGCTAGAGGTGGTTTAGTGAGTTTATTCAACTATTTTTTATAGTGTGAGGTTAAATACATGAGCATCTATGAGCATTTTAGACCTGATGAAGAGGTCTTTGTGGATAAAGTATTAGAGTGGAAACAGGCTGCTGAGTACCATCAAGTCAAGTTAACAGATTTTCTTGATCCAAGACAGCAACAAATTGTTTCTATGGTAATAGGGCAAGGAGATGTAGCTGTACGGTTTGATGGTGCGATGCCTGAAGCCGAACGGAAAAGAGCACTAATTTATCCAGATTATCTAGAATTAAATGAAGAGGAATTTCAAGTAGAAGTATTAGAAATTGACTATCCTTCCAAGTTTTTTACGCTAGAACATAGGCAAATATTAGGTGCATTCATGTCGCTTGGTTTAACAAGGGAAAAATGTGGTGATATTTTGCTTCAAGAAGACCGTGCCCAAATTGCAGTTGCCAAAGAAGTTGTATCGTATATTGAAATGAACTTACAATCAATAGGGAAAATGAAAGTCACACTCTCTCCTATACAAGTAGAGAAAATTTTGCGTGTAGGTGAAAAATGGGGAGAAAAATCTGGGACTGTTTCGTCACTTCGTCTAGATGTTTTATTAGCTGAAATGCTACATATATCTAGGCAGAAGGTACAGCCTCTTATAAAAGGTGGCTTAGTAAAAGTCAATTGGAAAACAGTAGAGCAAACTTCGTATGAATGTTTTCCGGGGGATGTTTTCTCGGTTAGAGGGTATGGACGAAGCAAATTATTTTCTGTAGAAGGTAAAACGAAGCGCGACAAATGGAGAGTTTTGTATGGTATACTAAAATGATTGGTTTTTTAGAAGGAAATTCTCTTATTTTGTCGAAGAAAAGATATAATTGAAAGAGGAAATTTAGATAACTACTTGGAGGTGGCGTTGTGCCGTTAACACCATTAGATATTCATAACAAAGAATTTGGTCGCGGGTTTCGTGGCTACGATGAAGATCAAGTAAATGAGTTTCTTGATCAAATCATCAAAGATTATGAATTAGTCATTCGTGAGAAAAAAGCTTTAGAAGAAAAGGTTGCACAATTAGAAGGAAAGTTAGATCATTTTTCTAATATTGAAGATACGCTGAACAAATCTATCATTGTCGCACAAGAAGCTGCTGAAGAAGTGAAGCGTAATGCACAAAAAGAAGCAAAATTAATTGTACGTGAAGCAGAAAAAAATGCAGATCGTATCATTAATGAAGCGTTAGTGAAATCAAGAAAAGTTGCTTTTGATATTGAAGAGTTGAAGAAACAAGCGAAAGTATTCCGAACTCGTTTCCGTATGTTATTAGAAACACAACTTGAAATGTTAAACAACGATGATTGGGATAAACTAATTGAATTAGAAGACGAAGTGGACGAACTGTTGAAAAAAGAAGAAACAGTGTAAGCTTGACGTTTTTCTCATTATTACATATAATTTTAAACAGCATATTTATTAAGAAAAACGAAGATAGGGATAAGTACCTTTTTCATACCTTATATAGCGAACTGAGGATGGTGTAAGCTCAGGATAAGGAGATAATGGGAATATCACCCTGGAGTTCCGCGCTGAACAAATTTAGTAAGCGTAGGCGTATATTCGCGTTAAGAATATAAAGAGGACCTTATGCATTTGTATATGGTCTACTAGGGTGGTACCGCGGGAGACTTTCTCGTCCCTTTTTGGGGATGAGAGGTCTCTTTTTTATTCCCTTTTTTAAGGTCTGTCGTTTATATATTTAAGGAGGAATTGAGCATGGAGTACAAAAATACATTACTAATGCCAAAAACAGAATTCCCGATGCGTGGGAATTTACCGAAACGTGAGCCTGCAATGCAAGAAAAATGGGCTGAAATGAATATTTATGAAAAGGTACAAGAACATACGAAAGGCCGTCCTTTATTTGTACTACATGATGGACCTCCATATGCAAATGGTGACATCCATATGGGACACGCACTAAATAAAGTGTTAAAAGACTTTATTGTTCGTTTTAAATCAATGACTGGATACTGTGCACCATATGTACCAGGTTGGGATACACACGGTTTACCAATTGAGCAAGCTTTAACAAATAAAGGTGTAAAGCGTAAAGAAATGACAGTTGCTGAGTTCCGTAAGTTATGTGCAGAGTATGCATATGAGCAAGTGGAACGTCAACGTGAACAATTTAAGCGTTTAGGTGTACGTGCAGATTGGGATAATCCATATATTACTTTAGAGCCAGCTTATGAAGCACAACAAATTAAAGTGTTTGGTGACATGGCGAAAAAAGGTTATATCTATAAAGGACAAAAACCAGTTTACTGGTCTCCAACAAGTGAATCAGCTTTAGCAGAAGCTGAAATTGAATATCAAGATAAAAAATCAGCATCTATTTACGTAGCATTCCCTGTAAAAGATGGAAAGAACGTATTAGAAGGTGATGAGAAATACATTATTTGGACAACAACGCCTTGGACGTTACCTGCAAACTTAGGTATTTCTGTTCACCCAGAACTTGAATATGCTATTGTGAAAGTAAATGATGAGAAATATATCATCGCTTCTGAACTATTTGAGACAGTTGCAAAAACGTTAGAGTGGGAAAATGCTGAAGTTGTGAAAACGGTAAAAGGTAGCGAACTTGAGTATACAGTTGCAAAACATCCATTCTACGATCGTGACTCATTAGTTATGCTAGGAGAGCACGTAACAACAGATGCAGGTACAGGTTGTGTTCATACAGCACCAGGACACGGGGAAGATGACTTCGTTGTTGGTAAAAAGTATGGCTTAGAAGTACTTTGCCCAGTTGATGATAAAGGTGTATTAACAAATGAAGCACCTGGATTTGAAGGCTTATTCTATGATAAAGCTAACAAGCCAATTACGGAAAAATTAGAAGAAGTAGGCGCGTTACTGAAACTAACATTCATTACGCATTCATACCCACATGATTGGAGAACGAAAAAACCAATTATTTTCCGTGCGACAGCGCAGTGGTTTGCATCTATTGAAGCGTTCCGTAAAGAATTATTAGAAGCTGTTGCGGAAACAAAATGGGTACCAGCATGGGGAGAAACTCGTCTTCATAATATGGTTCGTGACCGTGGTGACTGGTGTATTTCTCGTCAGCGTGCATGGGGTGTGCCAATTCCTGTATTCTATGCAGAAAATGGTGATCCAATTATTACAGATGAAACAATTAATCATGTAGCAGATTTATTCCGTGAGCACGGTTCTAACGTATGGTTCGAGCGTGAAGCGAAAGATTTATTACCAGAAGGATTTACACATACAGGTAGCCCAAATGGTGAATTCCGTAAAGAAACAGACATCATGGATGTATGGTTCGATTCAGGTTCTTCTCACCAAGCGGTATTAGAAGAGCGCGAAGACTTACAACGTCCAGCTGATTTATATTTAGAAGGATCTGACCAGTATCGTGGTTGGTTTAACTCTTCATTATCAACAGCAGTTGCTGTAACTGGTAAAGCTCCATATAAAGGCGTACTAAGCCATGGTTTCGTACTAGATGGTGAAGGACGTAAAATGAGTAAGTCGATTGGAAACATCGTCGTACCGAAGAAAATTATGGATCAATTAGGCGGAGACATTTTACGCTTATGGGTATCTTCTGTTGACTATCAATCTGATGTACGTATTTCAGATGATATTTTAAAACAAGTAGCAGAAGTGTATCGTAAAATCCGTAACACATTCCGTTTCTTATTAGGAAACTTAGATGATTTTAATCCAAGTGAAAATACAGTAGCGGTAGCTGAACTTCGTGAAGTAGATCGTTACATGTTAGTGAAGTTAAATGACTTAATTACAAAAGTAAAAGATGCATATGAAACATATGACTTTGCTGCTGTATATCATGCAATTCACAACTTCTGTACAATTGATCTAAGTTCATTCTACTTAGACTTTGCAAAAGACATTTTATACATTGAAGGTGCAGATCACGCGGATCGTCGTGCAATTCAAACTGTATTATATGATGTTCTTGTTGCATTAACGAAACTTGTAACGCCAATCTTACCTCATACAGCTGATGAAGTATGGCCATATGTTCCTGGTGCAGAAGAAGAAAGCGTACAGTTAACTAATATGCCAGAAGCTACAGAAGTAGAGGGTTCAGAAGCGTTAAGAGCAAAATGGGATGCATTTATGACATTACGTGATGACGTTTTAAAAGCGTTAGAAGTAGCTCGTAATGAGAAAGTAATTGGTAAGTCATTAAATGCGAGCATTACGCTATATCCGACTGCAGAAATGAAGGCTATGTTAGAGTCTATTAGCGAAGACTTAAAGCAATTATTCATCGTCTCTGAGTATAAACTTGGTGGTACAATTGAAGAAGCGCCAACAGAAGCACCAAAGTATGAGCATACAGCTGTAGTTGTAGCACAGGCGACAGGTGAGACGTGTGAACGTTGTTGGGTTGTTTCAGAAACAATTGGTAAAGATGCAGAACATGAAACATTATGTGAGCGTTGTGCAACGGTTGTTAAAGAAAATTATGTAAAATAATGAAAAAAAGCTGACTGCTCATAATAGCAGTCAGTTTTTTGTTGATAATATATCAAAATAACTTTCACTCTCTTTCCTATGAAGGAAAAATGTGTGTGAGGTAAGCGTGGAAATTTCGGACACACTAATTGTACATTGCAGCTGGGAGGAATGTACACGTGAATGAAATTTATATGGAAATAAAAGAAGAATTACAATTGATGAGAAAAGAGTTGCAAGATAGACTGGCTAAAGAAGTAATGCACACATACTATATGGAATTTGGGCAAGAACTTGGATACGAAATAAAGGAAGAGACAAAGAAAAAATTGCTATTACATGATATAAAAGAGGATTTAAAAGATGTAGAACGTGCATTGTTTAAAATGGAAATAGATATGTACGGTATTTGTGAAGAAACTGGAAGAGCGATTTCTACAAAACAAATGAAAACAATGCCGACTGCTCGTACTATTCATGAATTTTTCTATGAAAAGGTAAATGTATGAAATACGCACAACGATATTATGTTACCTTTTTTTAATTTATTTTATTCTTCTACAAAGGTTCATTGTGAAAAGGTAGCAGCTATGCTAAAATTTTGAGGTACACTGTCTTTGTGGGGGAAATGAAAATGATATATTATGTAATAGCGTTATTTGTCATTGCCATCGATCAAATATCGAAGTGGCTAATTGTAAAGAACATGGAATTGGGTACGAGCATTCCGATTATCGATAATGTATTATACATAACATCTCATCGAAATAGAGGAGCTGCCTGGGGTATTTTAGAAAATAAAATGTGGTTTTTCTACATTATTACAGTCATTTTCGTAGCATTTATCGTATTTTATATGAAAAAATATGCGAAAACGGACAAGCTTCTAGGTATTTCATTAGGTCTAATTTTAGGCGGAGCAATTGGCAATTTTATTGATCGTGTATTTAGACAAGAAGTAGTGGATTTCATTCACGTGTATATTTTCTCGTACAACTATCCGGTATTCAATATAGCTGACTCAGCATTATGTATTGGAGTTGTATTAATTATTATTCAAACAGTATTAGAAGGAAAGAAAGCGAAGGAGTAATTGAATGAGTGAAGTAGTACAAGTAACAGTTGCAGAAGAACAAAAAAGCGAGCGAATTGATAAATTCGTTGCAGAAATAAACAGTGAATGGTCACGTTCACAAGTGCAGCAATGGATTAAAGATGCTGTTGTGACAGTAAATGGGAAATCAGTTAAAGGGAATTATAAAGTAAAAGGAAATGATGAAATTACAGTAACAATTCCCGAGCCAGAAGAGTTAGATATTCAACCGGAAGATATGAATTTAGAAGTTTATTATGAAGATGCCGATGTACTAGTTGTAAATAAGCCGCGTGGCATGGTAGTACATCCAGCACCAGGGCATACGAAGGGTACGCTTGTAAACGGACTTATGCATCATTGTACAGACCTATCAGGTATTAACGGTGTAATGCGTCCTGGTATAGTACACCGTATTGATAAGGATACATCTGGATTATTAATGGTTGCTAAAAATGATATGGCGCATGAATCACTTGTAAATCAACTTGTAGCAAAAACGGTAACAAGACGTTATAAAGCGATTGTACATGGTGTAATTCCACATGATAAAGGAATAATTGACGCTCCAATTGGTCGTGATAAAAAAGAACGTCAAAGTATGACTGTTGATGAAAATGGTAAGAATGCAGTTACACATTTCCAAGTGTTAGAGCGATTTAAGGATTTCACACTTGTAGAATGCCGCTTAGAAACGGGACGTACACACCAAATTCGTGTTCATATGAAATATATTGGTTATCCACTTGCAGGAGATCCAAAGTATGGTCCGAAGAAAACATTAGATATGAATGGACAAGCACTTCATGCAGGGATTTTAGGTTTCGATCACCCTCGTACTGGTGAATATATTGAGTTTGAGGCACCGATTCCAGAAGTGTTTGAAGAAGCGCTAAATGTTTTACGGAAATAGTATTGACAAATCATAAGAAAACTGAGATACTGACAACAGTTAAATAATGATCCTTTAACACAGCCCCGTGAGGTTGAGAAGGTAACGGTTTGAAATACTTAGGGTATGTTGTACCCTTTTTTCAAAAGTCCTCTCGCACACGCTGAGAGGACTTTTTTTATACCATTACTCTCACGCAAGAAAAAAAGCTTGGAGGTGTAGAGCATGCAAGAGAAAGCTGTCGTTTTAGATGACCAAATGATTCGCCGCGCTTTAACACGAATTAGTCATGAAATCGTGGAACGAAATAAAGGTGTCGATAATTGTGTTCTTGTCGGAATAAAAACACGTGGAATTTTTATTGCACAACGTTTGGCAGAACGAATTGGTCAAATTGAAGGAAAAGAGATGGAAGTAGGAGAGTTAGATATTACGTTATATCGTGATGATTTAACACTACAATCGAAACATAAAGAACCACTTGTAAAAGGTTCTGATATTCCTGTAGATATTACGAAGAAAAAAGTTATCCTTGTGGATGATGTGTTATATACAGGTAGAACAGTTCGAGCAGCAATGGATGCTCTTATGGATTTAGGTAGACCATCACAAATCCAATTGGCTGTTCTTGTTGATAGAGGTCATCGTGAATTACCAATTCGCGCTGATTATGTAGGAAAGAACATTCCAACATCTAGTGAAGAGCGTATCGAAGTTGATTTGCAAGAGACAGATCAACAAGATCGAGTAAGCATATACGATAAGTAAAGCCCTTTTAAATGTAGTCCTGTGAGGCTGCCAAAGGGTCTTGGCTTTCATATGTCAAATTTGGCATACGAAAGTGTAGGACTCTTTGTGCACAGGCACAAAGAGTTTTTTTATTGCAAAAATTAAAACTGAAGGAGGATGTAACAATGGAGCAAAGGCCAGTGTTAGACATTCATGAAGTACCGAAACCGGGAAAATGGTTATTATTAAGTATACAACATTTGTTCGCGATGTTTGGATCAACAGTGCTTGTTCCGTTTTTAACAGGACTGAATCCATCAGTAGCTTTAATATCAAGTGGATTAGGAACGCTAGCGTTTCTTCTAATAACGAAAGGTCAAGTACCAGCATATTTAGGATCATCATTCGCCTTTATTGCACCAATTATTACAGCGAAAACAGCAGGTGGACCTGGAGCAGCGATGCTTGGAGGAATGCTTGCGGGACTTGTTTACATCTTAATCTCACTCGGAATTAAGAAATCTGGGTCAGAATGGATTATGAAATTACTTCCGCCAATCGTAGTTGGGCCAGTCGTAATGGTAATCGGTTTATCTTTAGCACATACAGCAGTGAACATGGCGATGAACGGTGCGGATGGTAAGTATAGCATTACACACTTTTCAGTAGCATTAGTAACATTAGCAATTACAATCATTTGCTCCATATTCGGGAGAGGATTTTTCAGTATCATACCAGTGCTACTTGGAATCATCGGCGGGTATATATTCGCTTACTTCCAAGGGCTAGTAGATTTAAAGCCAGTAGCTGAGGCAAAATGGTTTGTCATACCAGACTTCACAGTACCGTTTGTAACATATACTCCGGAGTTTTCATGGAAAATTGTACTCTTAATGGTGCCAGTTGCACTTGTAACAATTTCAGAACATATCGGACATCAAATTGTACTTGGAAATGTTATTAAAAGAGATTTAATTGAAAAACCAGGTTTACATCGTTCAATCTTCGGTGATGGGATAGCAACATTGATCGCATCACTAATAGGAGGACCACCGAATACAACGTACGGTGAAAACATCGGTGTGCTAGCAATTACGAGAGCATACAGTGTATACTTATTCATCGGTTCAGCAGTGTTCGCAATCATGTTTGGATTTATCGGGAAGATTTCAGCACTGATTCATTCGATTCCAACACCAGTTATGGGTGGTGTATCAATCTTACTCTTCGGTGTAATCGCATCAAGTGGTTTACGTATGATGGTAGACGATAAAACAGACTTAGGTGACAAACGAAACTTAATGATTGCATCAGTTATACTAGTAATCGGTATTGGCGGAGCGGTACTGCACGTAGGTGAATCGTTCCAAGTAGAAGGAATGGCGCTAGCAGCAATTGTAGGTGTACTATTAAATCTACTACTACCAGAGACAAAACAAACAAATAAAACAAAACAATCTAAGCAGATTGCTTCATAAAAATAACCTTTTAATTCAGTCCTGTGAGATAGAAAAGGGTGGCTACTTTAACGCACCCTAGTCTCAAAGACTAGGGTATTTTTATACAGTTATTGTTATATAAATTCAATGGTGTTATCATAAAAAACAGAAAGATGAGGGATGACGATGAGCCATTTGTTAACGATGAGTGAATTATCGGAACAAGAAATTTCAGAAATCCTAAAAGACGCAGAAGATTTCGCGAATGGAAAAGAGAGAAAAACGACAGAGCAAACATTTGTTGCGAACTTGTTCTTTGAGAATAGTACGAGGACGAGATTTAGCTTTGAAGTTGCTGAGAAGAGATTAGGACTTGAAGTATTAGACTTTTCCGCAGATGCATCTAGCGTACAAAAAGGAGAAACTTTATACGATACGATAAGAACACTAGAATCAATCGGAACAAAAGCGGTAGTCATCCGCCATGAGCAAGATCGTTACTTCGATGAATTAAAAGATCAGGTGAATATCCCAATCTTGAACGCTGGAGATGGATGTGGAAATCATCCAACGCAATGTCTACTCGATCTTCTAACAATTAAACAAGAGTTTGGAAGATTTGAAGGTTTGAAGATTGCAATAGTTGGGGATGTTCGTCATAGCCGAGTAGCACGTTCTAATGCAGAAGCATTAACGAAACTGGGCGCGACAATTTACTTTGCAAGCCCAGAAGAGTGGAAAGATGAAGAGAACACATTTGGAACGTACAAGAGTTTAGATGAACTTGTTCCAGAAGTGGATGTGATGATGTTACTTCGTGTACAACATGAGCGTCATGACCATTATGAAACAGACATTATGAAAGAGTATCACGAGCAACATGGGTTAACAGTTGAAAGAGAAAAACGTATGAAAGAAGGAAGCATTATTATGCATCCAGCCCCTGTAAACCGTGATGTTGAAATTGCGAGTGAACTTGTCGAGTGTGAACGCTCACGCATATTCAAGCAAATGGAAAACGGGGTCTACGTAAGAATGGCTGTACTAAAACGCGCATTACCAAATGTATTAGGAGGAATGAAACATGAATTATTTGTTTAAAAATGGTCGTTATATGAATGCAGAAGGAACAATTGTAGCAACAGATCTTCTCGTACAAGACGGTAAAATTGCGAAGGTAGCAGAAAATATTACGGCAGATAATGCTGAAGTAATCGATGTAAATGGAAAGTTAATCGCACCTGGATTAGTAGATGTACACGTTCATCTTCGTGAACCAGGTGGTGAACATAAAGAAACAATTGAAACAGGAACACTTGCAGCAGCAAAAGGTGGATTTACTACAATTTGCGCAATGCCAAACACACGCCCAGTACCAGATTGTAAAGAACATATGGAAGACCTGCAAAAGCGTATTAAAGAAAAAGCACATGTAAATGTATTACCATATGGAGCAATTACAGTACGTCAAGCAGGTTCTGAAATGACCGATTTTGAAACGTTAAAAGAACTTGGAGCGTTTGCTTTCACTGATGATGGCGTAGGCGTGCAAGATGCAAGTATGATGTTAGCTGCAATGAAGCGTGCATCGAAATTAAATATGGCAGTTGTTGCACACTGTGAAGAGAACACACTTATTAATAAAGGATGTGTACATGAAGGGAAGTTTTCTGAGAAACACGGATTAAACGGTATCCCATCAGTATGTGAATCCGTACATATTGCCCGGGACATCTTACTTGCGGAAGCTGCAAATTGTCACTACCACGTATGTCACGTAAGTACAAAAGGATCTGTACGTGTAATCCGTGACGCGAAACGTGCTGGAATTAAGGTGACAGCAGAAGTAACACCGCATCACTTAGTATTATGTGAAGATGATATCCCATCGGCTGATCCTAACTTTAAAATGAATCCACCGCTTCGAGGAAAAGAAGATCATGCAGCGTTAATTGAAGGACTATTAGATGGAACAATTGATATGATCGCAACTGACCATGCACCGCATACTGCAGAAGAGAAAGCGCAAGGGATTGAAAGAGCACCGTTCGGAATTACTGGTTTTGAAACAGCATTCCCGCTTTTATATACAAACCTTGTGAAAAAAGGAATCATTACATTAGAGCAACTGATTCAATTCTTAACAGAAAAACCAGCTGACACATTCGGTTTAGAAGCAGGGCGCTTAACAGAAGGTAGAACAGCTGATATTACAATTATCGATTTAGAACAAGAAGAAGAAATTGATCCAACAACATTCTTATCAAAAGGAAAAAACACACCATTCGCAGGTTGGAAATGCCAAGGTTGGCCGGTTATGACAATCGTTGGTGGTAAGATCGCATGGCAAAAGGAGAGTGCATTAGTATGAAAAGACAACTTATCTTAGAAGATGGAACAGTATTAATTGGAAAAGGTTTCGGAGGAGAAATAGAAAAGTCAGGTGAGGTTGTATTTACAACTGGGATGACTGGATATCAAGAAACTTTATCTGATCCATCATACTGCGGTCAAATCGTAACATTTACGTATCCATTAATCGGAAACTACGGCATTAACCGTGATGATTTTGAATCAATTCACCCATCTGTAAATGGTTTAATCGTAAACGAAATTTGTGATCATCCATCAAACTTCCGTAATGAAATTTCGTTAAATGATTACTTGAAAGAAAGAAATATCCCAGGATTAGCAGGAATTGATACGAGAAAATTAACAAGAAAAATTCGTCAATATGGAACTTTACGCGGACGTCTTTGCAATATGGATGTGGATGTAGAGGACATCGTTAGCCAATTGAAAGCAACTGTCTTTACAGATCATGTGAAACGCGTATCAACAAAAGATCCATATCCAAGTCCAGGCCGTGGACACCGAGTTGTACTTGTAGACTTCGGAATGAAACATGGTATTTTACGAGAATTAAATAAGCGTGATTGTGATGTGATTGTTGTACCTTACAATACAACAGCAGAAGAAATTCTACGCCTTAGCCCAGATGGAATTATGTTAAGTAATGGACCTGGGGACCCAAAAGATGTACCAGAAGCAATTGAAATGTTAAAAGACATTATTGGTAAAGTTCCTTTATTCGGGATTTGCCTAGGACATCAATTGTTCGCCCTGGCATCTGGTGCGAATACAAGTAAGTTAAAATTCGGTCACCGTGGTTTAAATCATCCAGTAAAAAATCTTGCAACTGGAAAAGTAGCAATTACATCTCAAAACCATGGTTACGCAGTAGAAGAAGAATCAGTTGGAAATACAGAACTGGAAATTACACATGTTGCTTTAAATGATGGAACAGTAGAAGGTCTTCGTCATACGAAGTTCCCGGCATTTACAGTGCAATACCATCCAGAAGCTTCTGCAGGTCCAGAAGATGCAAATGATTTATTCGAAGATTTCTTAGCAATGATTGAAAACTTCAAGAAAGAAGGGGAAGAGTTATGCCAAAACGCCTAGACATTAACACAATTTTAGTAATCGGATCAGGACCAATTGTAATTGGGCAAGCAGCAGAGTTTGATTACTCTGGTACACAAGCTTGTCAATCTCTTAGAGAAGAAGGTTACAAAGTAATCCTTGTTAACTCTAACCCAGCAACAATTATGACAGATACTGCAACAGCAGATAAAGTATATATAGAACCATTAACATTAGAATTCGTAAGCCGTATCATTCGTAAAGAACGTCCAGATGCACTCCTACCAACATTAGGTGGTCAAACAGGCCTAAACATGGCTGTTGAACTTGCGAAATCAGGCATACTTGAAGAGTGCGGAGTTGAAATTTTAGGAACAAAATTATCAGCAATCGAGCAAGCCGAGGATCGTGATTTATTCCGTACATTAATGCAGGAATTAAATGAACCAATTCCATCTAGCACGATTATTCATACGCTGGAAGAAGCACATGAATTTGTAAAAGAAATTGGTTATCCAGTTATTGTTCGCCCAGCATTTACAATGGGGGGAACAGGTGGCGGAATCTGTAATAATGAAGAAGAACTAATTGAAATCGTATCAGGTGGATTAAAACATAGTCCAGTAACACAATGTTTATTAGAAAAGAGTATTGCCGGTTGTAAGGAAATTGAATATGAAGTAATGCGTGATTCGAATGATAACGCGATTGTAGTATGTAACATGGAAAATATCGATCCGGTTGGGGTTCACACAGGTGATTCTATCGTTGTAGCACCGAGCCAAACATTAAGTGACCGTGAGTATCAAATGTTACGAAACACTTCATTAAGAATTATTCGTGCATTAGGAATTGAAGGTGGATGTAACGTTCAGCTTGCACTTGATCCACATAGCTTCCAATACTATGTAATCGAAGTAAACCCGCGTGTGAGTCGTTCGTCTGCACTAGCATCTAAAGCAACTGGATATCCAATTGCGAAGCTAGCGGCGAAAATTGCAGTCGGTTTAACATTAGATGAAATTATAAACCCAGTAACACAAAAAACATACGCTTGCTTCGAGCCAGCATTAGACTATGTTGTTTCAAAAATTCCACGTTGGCCATTTGATAAGTTTGAATCAGCAAACAGAACACTTGGTACACAAATGAAGGCAACTGGTGAAGTTATGTCAATCGGACGTAACTTAGAACAATCATTATTAAAAGCGATCCGTTCTTTAGAGCTTGGCGTTTATCACCTAGAGTTAGACCACTTAAAAGAGCTTGATAAAGAAACGATGAAAAAGCGTATTATAAAAGCTGATGACGAGCGTCTGTTCGTTGTAGCAGAAGCGATCCGTCAAGGTGTAACGAAAGAAGAAATCAACGAATGGTGTGAAATGGACTTCTTCTTCTTACAAAAAGTTGAAAATATCGTAAACATGGAACGCGAAGTAAAAGCGAATGTAGGAAATATGGAAGTGTTACAATCTGCGAAAGAAATGGGCTTCAGTGACCATTACATCGCCAATGCTTGGAACAAAACAGAGCGTGAAATTTACGATATGCGTAAAGAAAGCAATATGACTCCTGTTTATAAGATGGTAGATACTTGTGCGGCAGAGTTTGAATCTGCAACACCATACTACTACAGCACATATGGTGACGAGAATGAATCGATTGTAACAGATCGTAAGAGTGTAGTTGTACTAGGATCTGGTCCAATCCGTATTGGTCAAGGTGTTGAGTTTGATTATGCAACAGTTCACTCTGTATGGGCAATAAAAGAAGCTGGATATGAGGCAATTATTGTTAATAACAACCCAGAAACAGTTTCAACAGACTTCAGTATTTCTGACAAATTATACTTTGAACCATTAACAATCGAAGATGTAATGCACATTATCGATTTAGAAAAGCCAGAAGGTGTTATCGTCCAATTCGGTGGACAAACGGCAATTAACTTAGCGGCTAAATTAGAAGCACACGGTGTAAAAATCTTAGGAACATCACTTGAAGATTTAGACCGTGCAGAAGATCGTGATAAGTTTGAAGCAGCTTTAACAAAGCTTGGTATCCCGCAACCAGTTGGTAAAACAGCAACGACTGTAGAGCAAGCAGTAGCGATCGCTGACAAAATTGGTTACCCAGTATTAGTAAGACCATCTTACGTACTAGGTGGACGTGCGATGGAAATCGTATATCGTCAAGAAGAATTACTGCACTACATGAAAAATGCGGTTAAAGTTCACGCAGATCACCCAGTATTAATCGACCGTTATATGGTTGGTAAAGAAATTGAAGTAGATGCAATTTCAGACGGTGAGAATGTATTCATTCCAGGTATTATGGAACATATCGAACGCGCTGGAGTTCACTCTGGGGATTCAATTGGAGTATATCCACCACAGAGCTTATCTGAAAAACTAAAAGAACAAATTATTGAACATACAATTGGGCTTGGAAAAGGTTTAAACATTGTTGGATTACTAAACATTCAGTTTGTAGTATTCAAAGATGAAGTGTATGTAATTGAAGTAAATCCACGTGCGAGCCGTACAGTACCATTCTTAAGTAAAATTACAGGCGTACCGATGGCAAATATCGCAACGAAAGTTATTTTAGGTCAAAACCTTGTAGAACAAGGATATGGAACTGGCTATCACCCAGAAGAGAAGGAAGTGTATGTAAAAGCACCGGTATTCTCATTTGCGAAACTACGCTCAGTTGATACAACATTAGGGCCTGAAATGAAATCAACAGGGGAAGTAATGGGTAAAGATTTAACGCTTGAAAAAGCATTATATAAAGGACTTGTTGCTTCAGGAATTAACATTCCAACGCACGGATCAGTAATCATCACTGTAGCGGATAAAGATAAAGAAGAAGCGCTGGAAATTGCAAAACGCTTCCATGAAATCGGCTATAACTTATTAGCAACAGCAGGAACAGCACAATCGCTAACAGAACAAAACATTCCGGTGCAAGTTGTAAACAAAATTGATTCTGAAGACTACAACTTACTTGATATTATCCGTCAAGGGAAAGCGCAGTTTGTAATCAATACATTAACAAAAGGAAAACAACCAGCGCGTGATGGTTTCCGCATTCGCCGTGAATCAGTAGAAAATGGTGTGGCTTGCTTAACATCACTTGATACAACGAGAGCAATCTTGAGAGTATTAGAATCTATGACATTCTCAGCTCATTCAATGAAAGAAATTACGCAAACGAAGCGTCACGAGGTGGTACATGCATGATGCAAAAGCAAAATATGATCGTCGTTAACCAAAAAGAAATCGCAAAAAACATTTACGAATTAGTGCTTCAAGGGGATTTAGTGCAGCAAATGAACGATCCAGGACAGTTTGTACACATTAAGGTAGCAGAGGGCATTACGCCCCTTCTGCGCCGCCCAATTAGTATTTGTAATGTCGATCAAGACAAGAACGAATTTACAATGCTATATCGTGCGGAAGGACAAGGGACAAAAACATTAGCGAAAAGAAAACAAGGTGAACTTGTAGATGTGTTAGGACCACTTGGTCATGGATTTCCTGTAGAAGAAGCGGAATCTGGACAAACGGCTCTATTAGTTGGTGGGGGAATTGGTGTACCACCACTATATGAATTGTCACAGCGTCTTGTAGCAAAAGGAGTACGCGTTATTCACATCTTAGGTTTCCAAACGAAAGATGTTGTCTTCTATGAAGAGAAATTCGCAGAACTTGGTGATACGTATGTTGCAACAGTTGATGGTACACATGGTACAAAAGGGTTTGTAACAGATGTAATCGATAGCTATGGAATTGACTTTGACATTCTCTACTCATGTGGACCTTTAGCGATGCTTCGTGCATTAGAAGGACGCTATAAGGAGAGAAAAGCCTACATTTCATTAGAAGAACGTATGGGCTGTGGTATCGGAGCATGTTTCGCATGTGTATGCCATTTGCAAGCAGATCCGAGTGGACATTCTTACAAGAAGGTGTGTAGCGACGGACCAGTATTTCCAATCGGGGAGGTTGTACTATGAACAGATTGCAAGTTGAATTACCAGGGTTATCATTAAAAAATCCAATCATCCCAGCATCTGGTTGCTTCGGATTTGGTCGTGAGTATGCACAGTTCTATGATTTAAGTGTACTTGGATCAATTATGATTAAAGCGACAACAGAACAACCTCGTTATGGAAACCCAACGCCTCGTGTTGCTGAAACACCAGGCGGAATGCTAAATGCAATCGGGCTTCAAAATCCTGGATTAGAAAAGGTAATGAATTCTGAATTACCTTTTCTCGAGCAATTTGATCTTCCGATTATTGCAAACGTTGCGGGTTCACAAGCTGAGGATTACGTAGCGGTTGCGAAGGCGATTTCAAAGGCACCTAATGTTCATGCGCTAGAATTAAATATTTCTTGTCCAAACGTAAAAACGGGTGGTATCGCTTTTGGTACAAATCCTGAAATTGCTGCTGATTTAACGAAGCGAGTAAAAGAGGTTTCTGAAGTACCGGTATATGTGAAATTGTCACCGAACGTGGCAAACATTGTGGAAATTGCAAAAGCAATTGAAAATGCGGGTGCGGACGGTTTAACGATGATTAATACATTGCTTGGTATGCGTCTAGATTTAAAAACTGCAAAACCAATTTTAGCAAACCGTACGGGCGGACTATCCGGGCCTGCGATTAAGCCAGTAGCAATTCGTATGGTACATGAAGTAAGTCAAGCTGTTAACATTCCGATCATCGGAATGGGTGGTATTGAAACAGCGGAAGATGTAATTGAATTCTTCTATGCGGGTGCAAGCGCGGTTGCAGTTGGAACGGCGAACTTTATCGATCCGTTCGTATGTCCGACAATTATTGAAGAATTACCAGCATTACTAGATGAATTAGGATTTGATCATATTTCGGAATGTCAAGGAAGGAGCTGGAAGCAAACATGTCACAGTCGTTAATCGTTGCACTAGATTTTCCAGGGAAACAAGAGGTAGAACAATTCTTACACCACTTTGAAGGGGAAGAGTTATTTGTCAAAGTTGGTATGGAGTTGTTTTACAAAGAAGGTCCTGCAATTATTACGTACTTAAAAGAAAAAGGACATAAAATCTTCCTAGATTTAAAACTTCATGATATTCCGAATACGGTAAAAAGCGCTATGCGTAGCCTAGCTAGTCTAGATGTAGATATGGTAAATGTTCATGCTGCTGGGGGAAGCAGTATGATGAAAGCTGCGATTGAGGGATTAGAGGAAGGTAAGCAAGAAGGAAAAGAGAGACCGATTTGTATTGCCGTTACACAATTAACAAGCACTTCGGAAGCTATGATGAAAAAAGAGATTGGCATTGAGAAAACGTTAGAAGAAGCGGTTGCTCATTATGCAAAATTAACGAAAGAAAGTGGACTTGATGGCGTTGTTTGTTCAACACTTGAAGTACCAAAATTACGTGAAGTATGCGGAAATGAATTTGTAACAGTAACACCGGGGATTCGTCTTGCAAGCGATGATGTAAATGACCAGGTGCGCGTAGCAACACCGAAACGTGCGAGGGAACTTGGCTCAAGCTACATCGTAGTTGGACGTAGTATTACAAAAGCAGAAAATCCGCTTGAAGCGTATAAAACAGTAAAACAACAGTGGGAAGGTGTAACAGTATGAAAAAAGAAATCGCATCGCATTTATTAGAAATTGGAGCAGTATTTTTACAACCGAATGATCCATTTACTTGGTCTTCTGGTATGAAATCACCAATTTATTGTGATAATCGTTTAACTTTATCTTATCCAAAAGTACGCCAAGCGATTGCAGCTGGATTAGAAGAGTTAATTAAAGAGCACTTCCCAACTGTAGAAGTTATTGCAGGAACAGCAACTGCTGGTATTGCGCACGCTGCATGGGTAAGCGATCGTATGGATTTACCAATGTGCTACGTACGTAGTAAAGCAAAAGGTCACGGTAAAGGGAACCAAATCGAAGGAAAAGCTGAAAAAGGTCAAAAAGTAGTAGTAGTAGAAGACTTAATTTCAACTGGCGGTAGTGCAATTACATGTGTAGAAGCACTTCGCGAAGCTGGCTGTGAAGTATTAGGAATCGTATCAATCTTCACGTACGAGCTTGAGTCAGGAAAAGAGAAACTAGAAGCAGCAAACGTAGCATCATATTCTTTAAGTGATTACAGTGCATTAACTGAAGTTGCAGCAGAAAAAGGTATGATCGGACAAGCTGAAACGAAAAAATTACAAGAGTGGCGTAAAAATCCAGCTGACGAAGCTTGGGTTACAGCGTAATACGAAAAAAGACGACTGCGGGGGGAAACGCGGTCGTTTTTTTTATATCATTGTTAAAAATTCATGTAAAGAACATATAGTAGGAACAGCGCACTTGAGTTGCGAGTTATCCCGATTTAACCATATCCCTTGCATTCCAGCTGCTGTACTACTAATTGCATCAGTTTCTAATCGATCGCCAATATAATAGCAGTCTTGCATTTCAAGATTCGATTGTAATACGGCTCTGTGAAATATTTCAGGGTCTGGTTTCGATATACCAATTTCACTAGAAGTAAAAATATATTTGAAATATTGTAGAATGTTTAGAGCTGTTAATTTTTCGATTTGTTGTTCATAGTCACCATTACTAATGATACCTAACGAGTATCCTCTTTGCTGCAAAGTTTGCAATGTATAGAGGACATCTTCAAACGTGGTCCAGTTCTTCTTATATAGTTCTATATATTGATTGAATCTGTGCTGAGATTCCTCGAGTGATAAGTTTACTTCATATACTTTAAATAAATGAGACATTCGCAACCTTTGTTGGTCTTGAAAAGATAATTCTTTGGATAAAAATTTATTGAAATATTGTTCGGATAATTCATGCCATAGTTTCGTAGCCTCTAATTCGTTTCCTGAGAAAATATCATTATACTTTTGGAAGAAATGTGAGATACCATTTTTCTCAGCAGTGTCGTAATCAAGTAAAGTTCCATCGATATCAAAGAAAATCATAGTAAAATCTCCTTACTAGTAACTACTTAGCGTTTTCTACAACTTCATATCCTCTCACAAACAAGAGAGTCATATAAGAAACAATAAATGAGAAGATGCTGTACATACCAATCCAAAAGAAAAACTTTGGGGTAAAGGCGAAAACACCTATTATTAAAAAACTAGCAAACGTTACAATCGGCATTACGTAATACGTTTTCGTTCTACGTGTTCCCATAACAGAAACGATAAAGATAAGTAATGGACAAATTAATAAGACGAAAATCAATTCATTCATAGTTATGTCCCCTTTTCTAATTGCAGTAATCTGTTTTCCGTAAACATTTTGAAATAAATACTCTCCTAATATAATTTCGCTAAGTAATAACTAATCCCTTTTGAAAACGAGTAATTCATGATGAATTTTACAAGAAAAAAACGTAAGCAAGAGAACACTTGCTTACGTTATAAAATAAACATCGCAACGATTGTGGTGACAATTAAGCCAATCACAACCGGTAAAAAGTTTCGGCGTGCAAGTTCAAATGGATCCACCTTACAAATGGCAGCAGCAGGAATAAGCGCCCAAGGAATTAACGTCCCGCCCCCGGTCCATATAGCTGCAATTTGTCCGAGAGCTGTTAATGTAGCGGTCCCATGCCCAAGCGCTGTTCCGAAAAGATTGGCAATTGAACCAGCAAGTGAAATGCCGGAAAAGCCAGATCCATCTAATCCTGTTATGGCACCAACGATAGTTAATGTTCCAGCTGATACATATTGGTTTAAAGGAACAGTTTGAGATAAAGCGATTCCTAAGTCGTTAATGATTCCGTGTGAACCTTTCGGTAAATAGTCTCCGATGATTTTCACAAAGCCGCTATCTCCTAAATAAAAAAGTGCAGCAATTGGAATGACTGGTCCGAAAATTTTAAATCCAAATTGAAGCCCTGCTATAAAATAATCGGTCGTTTTATTTAGTCCATGTCCTTTGTAGGTGATGAGAGAAATGATGATAATCATAATAACAGTCGTCCCGCCGATAAGTGCAGTTGCGTCGCTTCCTTGTAGTTTAAATTGAATCATGCAAAGAATATCTATGGCATATACGATCGGAATACAAATAGCGAGCCATTTTTTTGTCTGAGGAGATAATGAAGTGAGCGTTTTAGAAGACTCAGTTGATGGAGTAGATTCTTGTATAGATAAGCCTATATGAAATTCTTTTCGTAAGAAGAAAAATGCAACGGAAGTTGTTACAATACCCATAACAATAACGAGGGGAACACTGGCTGAAACAACGCTGGAAACAGGAAGACCAGCAGCGTCTGCAGTTAATTTCGGTGCACCTTGAATTACGAAGTCACCAGATAAGGCGATGCCGTGTCCGAATAAGTTCATAGCAATGGCAACACCAATTGGCGGAAGGCCAACGCGTACAGCGACGGGTAATAAAATAGCCCCCATTAAGGCGACAGCTGGAGAAGGCCAAAAGAAGAAAGAAATTGTCATCATTAAAAGTCCGATAATCCAATAGGCGAGGGTAGGTGTACGAATCATTTTTGTAAATGGTGAAATCATCGTATCATTTATGCCGGTATGAACGAGTAGATTGCTCATTGATACGATAATGGAGATGATTAATATAGTTGGTAATAGCTCAGTAATGGCGTAAATGAAACTGTGAAAAATACCGCTAATAGCAAGAGGGATAGAGCTTGTAGCGGTTAATGCTAATAAAAAGATAAAAACGATACAAATAATCGTCGTATCTTTCCGGAGAATAAAAAAGGTAATAATAGTGAGTAAACAAAGAATATAGAGAGCGTGCAACAGCGTTAATTCAACTCCCATAACATTCACATCCTTTAGGCATTCGTGTAGTTTATTGTATGAAAGCAGTGAAAGTATGTGAGTATAGGAAAAAGAAAAAGTGAAATTTCATGTACTGTAATGGTAAGAATAGTAAATGGATGTTACAATACAATTAATCCTAAAAATGGAATTTGAGGGGGCATATGCGCAAACAAATTGGATTTTGGGGATTCATCCTCTCTTGTAGTCTATTAATCATTTTAAATCTGTTCACAAACAATGAATGGATCAGTATCATACCTGTTTTCGGGTTTGTATTTGTACTTTTATATAACTGGGATGATATGAAACAATATAGCAAGAAAAGTATTGGAATTATGATAGGTATCATTGTTGTTAGTTCGTTTGTCGTAGGTTTTATTTTAATAGAAGGTCAGAAGCAAATGGAGAAAATGTCTATTTTTCAACAATGGTTGTCGTCTGCAAAAGCTCTTTATCTTGTAATTGTAGTTGTTATTTTGCTAAGAATTGTTATAAGTATAGCAAGTTACATATTAAAGAAGAAGTAGAATGGGGGAGTACGAATGAGAGAGAAAATAGGGTAACTAACTGTTACGATTTATTTAACCAATTATAACCAAAGTTAATTAAATATATCAGTAAGCCCTGCTAGTCAAGTGATTGGCTAGTAGTGAGGGTTAACTGCGGGCAATCCCTAAAGCTGATTGAACTACAACGTGGCTAGAAATAGCGAGCGTGAATGTCGCGAAAGCAGAAAAAATCAATCAGATCGTGCAAGGTTAAATCCTAAACATTAGAACAATGGGTCTTCCGCCTCGAATCATCTAAGTCAAAATGGATAAGATGAACGTTCAACGACTATCTCGTATAACTGACGAGAGTACATCACAAGCCTATGGTGGTGGAAAAATCCTCTATCTTTAAGTAGATAAACATATAGTCTGCGCTCATGTGAAAACATGAGAAGTTCATAAGAGAACTGGCTAAGGAATTGCGCCCTTAGTTGAACAAGATAAATTTTATTGAATCTATCAAACTTTATTGAAAATATCGAACGTACGTTCTATGTTAGGTTCAATGAGGTGAGAATAATAATGAAATTTTCACGAGTTAGTCAAGTATCGGAATTAACAGGTTTGTATCCTAGTAGTCTTTGGAGAATGCTGATGGAACACGCTACTATTCAGAAGGATCAATCTTTCGTTATCTAAAAGGTGAGTGCTCGAATAATCGCACAGTAAAGGAGTAGGCTTCTGATGATATTGGCGAAGAAAGTTAGACTGATTCCAACGCCTGAACAAGAAAAAGTGCTTAGAAACCATGCTGGTGCTGCAAGATTCGCTTATAACTATTGTAAAAGAATGAGTGATAGATATTATAAGCTATTTGGAAAATCTGTTTCACAGTTAGCTTTACAGAAACGATTTACAAAGATCAAGAAGCGAAAGAGATATGAGTGGTTAAATGACATCAACGCACAAGTTCCCAAACAGGCTTCAAAAGATTTTGATACGGCGAGGAAACATTCGTTCAAAAAGTACAAAAATGGTTATCACACTTCTTATAAATCTAAAAAAGATTTAATCCAAGGATTTTATGCCAATTATGAAAGACTGATTATAGGAAAGAAAGTAGTTGATA
>NZ_PCOH01000022.1:0-94900 GCF_002976445.1 Bacillus sp. MYb56 | reverse complement strand
ACCTGCCTTACAAGCAGGGGGTCGGCGGTTCGATCCCGTCATCCTCCACCATATATTTTTAAATGTCGGAGGGGTAGCGAAGTGGCTAAACGCGGCGGACTGTAAATCCGCTCCTTTGGGTTCGGCAGTTCGAATCTGCCCCCCTCCACCATTTTCTTTAAAATAACCTGAGAGGGTTTATTTTTTTGAAAAGATAACCATACTAGTAAATATTAATGGGCTATAGCCAAGCGGTAAGGCAACGGACTTTGACTCCGTCATGCGCTGGTTCGAATCCAGCTAGCCCAGCCATTTACGAGCCATTAGCTCAGTTGGTAGAGCATCTGACTTTTAATCAGAGGGTCGAAGGTTCGAATCCTTCATGGCTCACCATTTTCGCGGAAGTAGTTCAGTGGTAGAATACAACCTTGCCAAGGTTGGGGTCGCGGGTTCGAATCCCGTCTTCCGCTTAATTACTAAGGGGCCTTAGCTCAGCTGGGAGAGCGCCTGCCTTGCACGCAGGAGGTCAGCGGTTCGATCCCGCTAGGCTCCATATAAATAGGAAAAGCTTACATCAAATGATGTAAGCTTTTTTTGTGTTTAAATTCCACTCAAAAAGGAAACTTTTCCGTATATCGTTTAAAATGAAAAAAAGGGATTGAATAAGGGGGGATAATTATGAAAGTTGTCATTGCATCGGATTCATATAAAGAAAGCCTGAAAGCTATAGAGGTATGTGAAGCTATTGAAAGGGGTTTTGCAGCAGTTTTTCCTAAAGCAGAGTACGTTAAAGTACCAATTGGAGATGGAGGTGAAGGAACGGTCGAATCTCTTGTTGGTGCTACAATGGGGGGAATTATATCACTTAATGTGACAGGGCCGCTTGGGGAGAGTGTGCAAGCCTATTATGGAATGTCTAAGGATAAGGAGACAGCATTTATTGAAATGGCGGCAGCATCAGGATTACAACACGTTCCAATTGAAAAGAGAAACCCACTTATTACAACGACAAAAGGGACAGGTGAACTGATATTACATGCATTAGATCAAGGAGCTAAACACATTATTTTAGGGCTTGGAGGAAGTGCTACAAATGATGGTGGGGCAGGTATGTTGTCTGCTTTAGGCGTAGAGTTTATTAATAGGAAAGGTGAAGTAATTGAGCCCTCTGGAGGAACATTACATTTGATTACTGCTCTTAACCTTTCTCGTATGGATACACGTTTGAAGGATATAAAGCTAGAAGCAGCATGTGATGTCGACAATCCATTAGTTGGACCAAAGGGAGCGTCTTTTGTATTTGGGAGACAAAAGGGTGCGAATGTAGAGATGATGAAAGAGCTAGACGGGAATTTAAAACATTATGCTAATATACTTAAACAGTACGTATCTTTTGATGTGTCCCTAATACCTGGTGCAGGGGCAGCTGGAGGAATGGGAGCCGCTGTCGTTGCAGTACTAAAGGGACAGCTAAGAAAAGGGATTGAAATTGTATTAGATTATACAAATTTTGATAAGTGTATAGAGGGTGCCGATCTTATTGTAACTGGTGAGGGAAGGATAGATGAACAAACAGCTTATGGAAAAGCTCCTGTTGGTGTCGCGAAGCGGGCGAAATGCCGTCATATTCCTGTAATTGCTATTGGTGGATCTGTATCTCCGAACTATACAATTGTTTATGAAAAGGGAATTGATGCAGTATTTAGTATTACAGCAAGTCCAATGACATTAGAAGAGGCATATAAAAGGGCAGAAGAGAATATAGAAATGACAGCGAGAAATATTGCAGCAGTGTGGAAACTAGCATCAAAAAAACGCTTCTAAGTGTAGAAGTGTTTTTTAAATTCAGTTATTTGAGGATGTTTTGTGTAATTCTAGGTATTGATGGAGAAAGGCACGGATAAAAATATTAGCTGATAGAAAAGTTAGTTGGTTCATTAAGTTAACTTTATACATAGAATAGTTTAAAAATCGGGAGTCCAACGTAAATATAAGTGAATAAAATGTATATCCATGCAGAAAAATGTCGAGTTGAGTCAGACTATATAAAAGATTTAAAATATTTAGTGAAGGCATAAAAGGGGGATACTATCTATGAAAAAAGAAATCTCAGTTATTGGAGTTCCAATGGATTTAGGACAGATGCGTCGCGGGGTTGATATGGGACCAAGCGCGATCCGTTATGCAGGGGTAGTTGAAAGAATTGAACAAATTGGATATGACGTAAAAGATATGGGAGATATATGTATAGAGAGAGAAAAAGAAGTAGATGAAAATACAAAGTTACGAAACCTTACTCAAGTTGCAACTGTATGTAATGAACTAGCGACTAAGGTTGATCATATTATAGAAGAAGGTCGTTTTCCACTTGTATTAGGCGGTGATCATAGTATTGCTATCGGTACGCTAGCTGGTGTGGCGAAACATTATAAAAATTTAGGTGTTATTTGGTATGATGCACACGGTGATTTAAATACAGAAGAAACATCACCATCTGGAAATATTCACGGTATGTCACTTGCTGCAAGTTTAGGTTATGGACATTCTTCACTTGTAGATTTATACGGGGCATACCCGAAAGTAAAAAAAGAGAACGTTGTAATTATAGGTGCACGTGCATTAGATGAAGGAGAAAAGGACTTTATTCGTGAAGAAGGCATTAAAGTATTCTCAATGCATGAAATTGATCGTATGGGTATGACGGCTGTTATGGAAGAAACAATTGCGTATTTATCTCATACTGACGGTGTTCATTTATCATTAGATTTAGATGGGCTTGATCCTCATGACGCACCAGGAGTTGGAACACCTGTAATTGGTGGTTTATCGTATCGTGAAAGCCACCTAGCGATGGAAATGTTAGCAGAAGCTGATATTGTTACATCTGCTGAATTTGTTGAAGTAAATACGATTTTAGATGAGAGAAATAGAACAGCAACAACAGCGGTTGCTTTAATGGGTTCTTTATTCGGTGAAAAACTAAAATAAATGTAAGAAAAGCAACTGAGAAGTTGCTTTTTTTATTTGAAAATAGGCGTATAATAATGACTTATATTATACTGTAGGATAAGAAAGTTTGACATCTTACCAATTTAAGCTAAAGGGGGGCGTTTGTAATTGTCGTTTGGTTCATGTATGGTATAATTAACTAGTTGTTGGAAATACATACAGATAGAGCATAAAATAATATTTCAATATATGGATAGAATTGCTCGTAAGTAGGAGGAAGGGTTAGCATGCCTTTTGAAGATACGACCATTTTGAAATATCTTAGTACGGCATTAGATATTGCTGTTGTATGGTTTATTATATATAAGCTAATTCTTATAATTCGGGGCACGAAGGCTGTGCAACTTTTAAAAGGTATTACAGTTATTATTGTCGTCCGGATGATTAGTATTTTACTTGAATTGCATACGCTATATTGGCTAACGGAACAAGTATTAACGTGGGGATTTTTAGCCGTTATTATTATCTTCCAGCCAGAATTGAGAAGAGCACTTGAGCAGCTAGGACGGGGTAGCTTATTTTCGCGTGTGGGAACTCACGAGGACGATGAACCTGAAATTGTTGCAACAGCGATAGCGAAAGCAACGGAATATATGGGAAAACGTAGAATTGGTGCACTAATTACTTTGTCAAAAGAGACTGGGGTGGATGATTATGTAGAAACGGGTATTCCGCTAAATGCAAATGTGTCATCGGAATTACTCATTAATATTTTTATCCCTAATACCCCTCTTCATGATGGAGCAGTAATTATGCAGGGAAGTACAATTAAAGCAGCAGCATGTTACCTTCCGTTATCAGAAAGCCCATTTATTTCTAAGGAGTTAGGAACTAGGCATCGCGCTGCAATGGGAGTTAGTGAAGTCACTGATAGTATTACAGTAGTTGTGTCGGAAGAAACAGGCCAAATTTCTTTAACGAAAAACGGGAAGTTACATCGTGATTTGAAGACAGAACAGCTGAAGGACATGTTGTTAGCAGAATTTAGTGGGAATGAAAAAACGACTTCTTCGTCTTTATGGAATTGGAGGAGAAAGCGTCATGGATAAGTTAATGGAGAATCATTGGTTTTTAAAAGGAATCTCATTACTATTGGCGTGTATGCTTTTCATGTCAGCAACTTTAACTGAAAAAAATACGACATCGAGTATATTACCTTTCGTAAATGAAACGAAAGAAACATTAACTGATTATCCTATTACCCTTAAGTATGATGAAGAGAAATATATTGTAAGTGGTATTCCATCAGGTGGAGTCAAGGTGAAGTTGGAAGGTCCAAAATCAGCAGTTGCTACAGCAAAAGCAAAAAAACAATTTGATATACCAGTTGATTTGAGAGATAGCGAAAAAGGAACTTATGAAGTTTCTTTGAAAACGAACGGGCTTCCAGATGATGTGAAAGGAACAGTTCAGCCATCAACAATTAAAATTACTCTACATGAAAAAGCGAGAAAATACGTTCATGTAGACTTAAAATTATCAAATGAGGATCAAATGCCAGCGGGTTCTACTCTCGAAAAATCAAACATTAAACCTGATACTGTTGAGGTAGTTGGGACGAAAGAAGAAATTGAAAGTATTTCATCTGCTAAGGCGTATATTGATTTAAAAGGTGTTAATAAAACTGTTACAAAAACAGCCGAAGTTACATTATACAATAAAGAAGGAAAACGTTTAAATGTAAGAACGAGTCCATCTAAAATTAGTGTAACATTGAATGTGGCGACGCAAGCTACGGCCAATAATACTGAAAAAACTGTTCCTGTGACGTATACGAAAAAGGGGAGTTTGCCAGAAGGATTGACTGTTACAAATATTAGCGTTGAGCCAAGAGAAGTAACGATAGCAGGTCCAAAAGACATTTTGGATAATATACAATCTATAGAGGGGGTCGAGGTAGATTTTAGTCAATTGACGGATTCTACAACATTCGATGCCTCTGTTTTATTGCCAAAAGGTGTAACAAGTGCAAAACCAAATCAAGTGAAGGTTTCCGTAGGGGTACAAAAGGTAAAACAAACGAAAAGTAAAACTATTGATGGTATCCCGATTCAAAAAAGTGGAATTCCGAATGATGTTACTGCGCAGCTACTTTCGCCACAAGATGGAAAGATAAGCGTTGATATTTCAGGAGAAGCAAGTATAGTAGATAAAATAACAGCTGCTCAAATAACAGCGGCGATTAATCTGCAAAATGTATCTCCGGGGACGAAAGATGTTTCTATTCAAGTGAGTGGTCCTGGTAATATTTCGATAGAAGCAAAACAAAAAAGTGCTAAAGTCACAATTGTGAAGAAAGAAAAGCCGGATAAAGAAGTACAGGGTAATATTGAACAACCAGATTCAAAAAACAATCAAGAAAATCAAACTGAAAAACCAAAAAATCCTGAACCAGATCCAGAAAAGGATCAGGAAAAAGAAAAAGAAAAAGAAAAAGAAAAAGAAAAAGACAAAGAAAAAGAAAAAGAAAAAGAAAAAGAAAAAGAAAATGGCCAAGAACCAAGCCAAGAACCAACAGTAGATAATCAAAAAGAGCACGAAAAAGGAGCGAATAATAATGGGTAAATATTTTGGTACAGACGGAGTACGTGGGGTTGCAAATAAGGAATTAACACCTGAATTAGCTTTTAAAATAGGACGTTTTGGCGGCTATGTATTAACAAAAGATACAGATCGTCCAAAAGTAATTATTGGCCGTGATACACGTGTATCTGGACATATGCTAGAAGGAGCTTTAGTAGCAGGCCTATTATCAACTGGAGCGGAAGTAATGCGCCTTGGTGTTATTTCTACACCAGGTGTGGCTTATTTAACAAAAGCTTTAGGGGCGCAAGCAGGTGTTATGATCTCTGCATCCCATAACCCAGTACAAGATAATGGAATTAAGTTCTTCGGTTCAGATGGATTTAAATTAACAGATGAGCAAGAAGCAGAAATTGAAGCGTTATTAGACAAAGAAGTTGATGAGCTACCACGTCCAACAGGTACTAACCTTGGACAAGTGAGTGATTACTTTGAAGGTGGACAAAAATATTTACAATACATTAAACAAACTGTAGAGGAAGATTTCTCTGGTTTACATATTGCTTTAGATTGTGCACATGGTGCTACATCTTCTTTAGCTCCATATTTATTTGCAGATTTAGAAGCTGATATTTCAACAATGGGAACTTCACCGAACGGTATGAATATTAACGCTGGAGTAGGTTCTACGCATCCAGAAGTGTTAGCTGAATTAGTAAAAGAAAAAGGTGCTGACATTGGTCTTGCTTTTGATGGTGACGGAGACCGTTTAATCGCAGTAGACGAAAAAGGAAACATCGTTGATGGCGATCAAATTATGTTTATTTGCGCGAAGTATATGAAAGAAACTGGTCAATTGAAACATAATACAGTTGTTTCAACAGTTATGAGTAACTTAGGTTTCTACAAAGCGCTTGAAGCAAACGGTATTACAAGTGATAAAACAGCAGTTGGTGATCGCTACGTAATGGAAGAGATGAAACGTGGTGGATATAACCTGGGCGGAGAACAATCAGGTCATATTATCTTACTTGATTACATTACAACTGGTGATGGAATGTTAAGTGCACTTCAACTTGTAAACATCATGAAAATGACGAAAAAGCCATTATCTGAGCTTGCAGGTGAGATGACAAAATTCCCACAATTACTAGTAAACGTTCGTGTAACAGATAAAAAACTAGCATTAGAAAATGAGAAAATTAAAGAAATTATTCGTGTTGTAGAGGAAGAAATGAATGGAGACGGTCGTATTCTTGTTCGTCCATCTGGAACAGAACCACTTATTCGTGTAATGGCAGAAGCACCGACACAAGAAATTTGTGATGGGTATGTACATCGTATTGTAGAAGTTGTGAAAGCTGAAGTTGGCGTTGAATAATTAGCTGGTTTTATTTAAAAGGAGCACAAAAAGTGCTCCTTTTTCATATGTTTTATAGACAATGAAAAAAAATTCATTGACGATTTATATTGTTTGTTATACGATGGTCTTGTTCTTTTTCTCAAAGGAAATATTGTAAATTATAAAAGCGCCAGAACTACAAGTAGTGTAGTTGACGAGGTGGAGTTTATCGAGATTTCGGCGGATGACTCCCGGTTGTTCATCATAACCGCAATCTTTTACTTAAAACATTAAGGTGACTTAGTGGACAAAGGTGAAAGTGTGATGAGAGAAAAGGAACGGATGAATACTAGCTGTATAAGTATATACGGACTTTAACCCAATCGAGAGGAAGGTGAAAGCCGTTACAAGCTTACAGGGCTAGCAATATGTAATCCGTTTTTTTAATATAAATAAATGGTATCGGACTATGTCGTTACATGTTCGCAAAGCAGTGTAAGCATTTGTAACGGCGACTAAACATGTGTGGAATCGTAGGATTTATTGGAGAGCAAGATGCAAAGGAAATTTTATTAAAAGGTTTAGAAAAGCTAGAATATCGCGGATATGATTCAGCAGGTATTGCAGTACAAGCAGAGAACGGTGTTGTTGTATACAAAGAAAAAGGCCGTATTGCAAAACTTCGCGAAGTCGTAGAAGAGAACGTAGCAGCAAGCGTGGGAATCGGTCACACACGCTGGGCTACACACGGTGTTCCAAGCAAACTAAACGCGCATCCGCATCAAAGTACATCAAAACGCTTTACACTAGTTCATAACGGTGTAATTGAAAACTATGAGTTAGTGAAAAAGGAATATTTACAAGATGTAACGTTCGTAAGTGAAACAGATACAGAAATTATCGTGCAACTTATGGAACAACAAGTGAGCACAGGACTAAGTGTAGATGAAGCGTTCCGTAATACGCTATCTCTTTTACATGGCTCTTATGCAATCGGATTACTTGATGCTGAAAATCCAAACATGATTTATGTTGCTAAAAACAAAAGCCCGCTATTAGTAGGTGTTGGTGACAACTTTAATGTTGTGGCGAGCGACGCTATGGCGATGTTACAAGTTACAGATCAATTTATTGAGTTAATGGATAAAGAAATCGTAATCGTAACGAAAGAAAGTATTACAATTAAAAACTTACAAGGTGAAACGATTGAACGTGCACCGTTTACAGCGGAATTAGACGCAAGTGATATTGAAAAAGGAACATACCCTCATTTCATGCTTAAAGAAATCGATGAGCAACCACTTGTAATCCGTAATATAATTCAAAAGTACCAAGATGAAAATGGCGAGATTGAACTGAATGAAGATATCCGTAACGCAATTTTAGATAGCGATCGTATTTACATCATTGCATGTGGAACAAGTTATCATGCAGGTCTTGTTGGAAAACAATTTATCGAGAAGTTTGCAAAAATGCCAGTTGAAGTGCATGTAGCAAGTGAATTTTCTTATAACATGCCATTATTAACAGAGAGACCATTCTTCATTTACATTTCACAAAGTGGTGAAACAGCTGATAGCCGTGCAGTACTTGTACAAACGAATGAAATGGGTCATAAAGCATTAACGATTACAAACGTACCTGGTTCTACGCTTTCTCGTGAAGCTGATTATACACTTCCGTTATACGCGGGACCAGAAATCGCAGTTGCATCAACGAAAGCTTACACAGCACAGCTTGCGGTACTTTCAATTTTAGCTGCGGACATTGCTAAAGCAAAAGGCGAAGTTCTTGATTTTGATTTAACACACGAATTAGGACTTGTAGCAAATGCAATGATAGAACTTTGTGATCAAAAAGAAGAAATGGACGCATTAGCAAAACAATTTTTAGCAACAACGCGTAACTGCTTCTTCATCGGACGTAGCGTAGACTTCTTCGTAGGTTTAGAAGGTGCGTTAAAACTAAAAGAAATCTCTTACATCCAAGCAGAAGGATTTGCTGGAGGAGAATTAAAACACGGTACAATTGCCTTAATCGAAAACGGTACACCAGTTATCGCACTTGCTACACAAGAGCACGTAAACCTTGGAATTCGTGGTAACGTGAAAGAAGTAGTAGCACGCGGAGCTAACCCATGTATCATCTCAATGAAAGGCTTAGAAATGGAAGGTGACAGCTTCGTATTACCAGCTGTACACGAAGCACTAGCACCGCTAGTAGCAGTTATTCCATTCCAACTTATCTCATACTACGCAGCGCTTCACCGCGAATGTGACGTTGATAAGCCACGTAACTTAGCTAAATCTGTTACTGTTGAGTAGGAGATTGGTAGAGTAACTAGATTATTGTAAATTTAAAATAAAGTCACGACGTTTATAAAAAAGTTGTGAAGCTTTGCCCCTTTGGATATGATTATCTAAAGGGGCATTTTTGTGTCGAAAAAAAGAACATCTAATATTGATAAGTGGATTAAAGAGAGGAAAGGAACTGGCAGTGGGAGAGATTATCAGCCTTGTCTTGAAATTCAAGACGGTCCCTCATTAGATTGGTCAGTAGGATTTAAAAAGTATAAAAACCGGCAGACAACATAAGTTTTTATCGGATTTGGGACGGAACCACTTTTATTTAACTGAATTTTCTGTTGTTATTCCGAATATTCGTTGATGGAAAAAAACCACTGATTAAAGTTTCACTTTATTGAACAAATTAGATTACTAGACATTACAAGGGGGTTTATTAATGAAGGTGAAAGAAAAAACATATTTAAGTATAGAAGAGATTATTTCGTTACCAACCTTATCAGGTACAAACATAAGTGATGATGGCAAAAATGTAGCATTTGTTAAGAAGACAGCTAACTGGAAAGACAATACATATAGAAATCATGTATGGATATATGAGAAAGATAAAGGGCAGAGTTATCCACTAACAACTGGAGATATAGATAGTACACATCTATTATGGTCTCCAGATTCCAAGACTATTGCATACCTTAGCCCAGGCGGTGACGAGGCTAATAAAAATCAGATCTTTGTTAAGTCAATAGACGGTTGTAGTGAGGTTCAAATTACTGATGAGAAAGAAGGGGTCAGTAATTTTAAATGGGAGCCTAGTGGCAAAGGCTTTTATTATGTGGCACAGTCAAAAGAATGTGAGGGAATAAAGAAACGTAAAGAGCTATATGGGGACTTCCAACATGTAGGTAAGGAACATCGGCATAATTGTTTATATTACATTGAAATAGAAAAAGTGATACAAAATGATAAAGGGGAACGAGAGATTAGCGGTGTTTATCAATTAACTGAGGGTAAGGATTTTTATATACATAACTTTGATATTTCAAATGATGGGAAAAAGGTTGTATTTATAGCTACACCAAGCCTAAACGATTATATGAATGGTGATCTATATATATTAGATATTGAAGCTGGAGAACTACAAAAGATGAATATAGATAAGTTGTTGGGAGGGAGCGTTTGCTTTTCTCCTGAAGGCAGCAAAATATGTTACTCGGCAAGCATAAGGGAGAAGGAGTACTATAAGACTCATATACAAGACAGTACATTAGAAATCTATGATATGAATAATGGAGAGCTAATTCGACCTTTACTAGATTTTGATAGTACGGTTATGCCATTACAGTGGACAGCTAAAGGAATTTTAATTAGATGGCAGGATAAAACGAATTATCTTATTGGGTTGCTATGTGAGGATGGCACTGTAGAAATGTTAAGTGAAAACGTAGATGGCTTTATAATGGATGCTTCTATAACAAGGGATGGAAATCATATATCCTATAATAAGGCTATTACAAATGAAACCTTTGAAATCTATTTAGACGATAAAAAAATAACGAATGAAAATAGCTTTTTTGAAGGAGAGCTTAAAAGTAATAGGGAAATAATCTCATGGAAAAGTAGTGATGGTCTTGAAATAGAGGGTGTTTTATCGACTCCAGTAGAGTTTGACACAAATGAAAAATATCCCTTATTAGTAGTAATCCATGGTGGTCCGGCTTGGGCATCCTTCCCAATATTTTCAGATTGTTTTAATGAAAAATATCCTATTGAGCAGTTTATCGAAAAAGGCTTTATCGTTTTAGAACCAAACTACAGGGGAAGTTCTGGTTATGGTAATGAATTCTTAAAAGCAAACTATAGAAAACAGGGGATTGCTGACTACGAGGATGTTATATCTGGAGTGGATAAACTAGTTGAAAAAGGGATTGCAGATAAAAATAGAGTAGGGGTTATGGGATGGAGTAACGGGGGATATATATCAGCTTTCTGTTCTACATATAGTGATAGATTTAAAGCTATCTCAGTTGGGGGCGGAATCACTAACTGGGGTACCCATTATGTAAATACAGATATCCCTTACTTTATTAGAATGTATTTAGGAAATACTCCATGGAATGATCCAGAGATATATAAGAAAACATCACCAATGACATATATTAAATCAGCCTGTACGCCCACTTTAATCCAACATGGCGAAAAGGATGCAAGAATTCCAACTCTAAACGCACATGAACTATATGAAGGATTAAGGGACATGGAAGTTGATACAGAATTAATTATATTTAAAGGAATGGCATATAGTCCTGATCAGCCGGGAATGAATGTAGCTATTATGAAACAGAATCTGATGTGGTTTTCACACTATATTCTTGGGGAAAGTATGAAAGGTTTTAGGGTTTTATAATGGCTTGTTTTAGTCTTTAAGCTTTTTAGATGCTTGAAATAAAGTCGTACACATTTATCCGGTTATATATGATTGAGTTTAACATTTCGGATAAGGCAAACTGTGAAATATTTTGGTGTAAATAAGAAAAGAGCCTGAATGTAGGCTCTTTTCTTATTTATATTTAAAAGATGAACTGTTCTTATGCAGTTTTACTTAATTTATATGCTTCACGGTTATTTTTTTTGAAAAGTTTTGGGAAAACATAACCATCTAATCCAATACGTCCAGCATTCTGTCCTGCAACTAAAATGAACATAGTTAAAATAAGTAGGTTTGGGTTTACACTAACAGTTCCGCTTAATAAAAATGAAAGGTTCATTATGATGCCGAAAAATGCAGCTGTTTTTGTTAATCCACCTAAAATCAAACCTAGTCCTACTAAAATTTCTCCCCATTGAACTAAAAAGCTAAATAGGTCTGCGTTTGGAAGAACAAAATGTTGAAGAAAATCTGCCCACCAACCTTGTACTGCAGGGTGGTCACCTGATGCTTGAGCGATAGCTCCTTTTAGAAAACCACTTGCATCAAAAGACTGTCCAAAAACTTTTCCTATTCCAGCAGCGAGCCATGCATATCCTATGTAAAGTCGTAAAAATAATAATATGAAAGTAGCGCGTTTATCAGTTCTTAAAAAATTGATAACCATTGAAATCCCTCCAATGTATTGTATTTACATGTTTATTATATATCCATTGTGAATAAATTCACAATGGATAAAGTGTGAACAAAAATGGTGTTTTTATATATTAGAAAAGGCATATAACAATCATATGTTATATGCCTTTTCTAATATATACTTAGTAATTTATTTAGGTAATGTAAATTTAACTTTTTTACCTTGTGAAATATCTTTAGCTTCTTTATTTCTCATAGGTCCTAACTCAATCTCAAAGCTTTTTTCTTTCCAAATCTTTTCGTACTGCTCTTGATCTAAAATATATACTTGCAGCAATTCTCCAGATGTTCCAGTTTTAACTGCAGCGTTATAGTCGTAATTTAATAGCATACCTTCATTAATCGTATATTGTGTACCATCATTCACTCTTAATGTAGAGCTTATAGGAGATAGTGAAACGTCTTGAGCATCTTTGTTATCAAGCTTGAATTTTACTGTTAACAGAACAAGACCGTTTTTAAAATTTGCAAAGCGTGGAGCTTCGACGGAATTTGGTGTGAATTGAGTGAATTGGTATCCGTCTAATGTAACATTAACAGCGCCTAATTCTTGGCTGTTATTAATACTTGATTTCTCTTTTAACATTTTTTTATCGCCCATGTTATTAGCTGTAGCTTTATCTTGGTAGAAAGTGTTATCTGTTGCAACCTTTTCAGCACCTTGTTTGTTTAAACTTAATGAAAAGCTTCCAGGACTTCCGATTGGAGCATCAAATTTTCCTTTATTAGCTTGTGCAGTTGGGACTGTGACTGAGACCGTTGAGAGATTTGAAATTTTTGCTAGATCATCTTTTCCGAATGGATAAGCGATATAACCAGAAATAGTTTCTCCTGCTTTTACTAAGTAATCATTCGTTGGAGCAAGCTTAGTTGGTAGCTGATCTTCTGTTGGAATTAAATCTCTATAGTTACTATATGCTTTCTGAGCACCAGTAAATGACATGTCCAATGCTGGCATATAATAAATATCTTTAGCTGAACTATTTTTTACGCTGTAGTTCACAAGAATAACTCCGCCCTCTGTTTGACGATTAAACGGAATGTCGAAGTTTGTATGGAATCCATTTAATTCAACTAATGTATAACCATTCATTGTTACTGAAACATCTTCAGCTTTATAGACTTGTGGTTCCTTATTTTCAAAAAGAACTTTTGTTTTACCACCTGTTTCTTTTTCCATATAGGAAATCAGCTTAGAGTAATCGCTTGAGCTAGTAGCTGTATTTTCAGGCTTTTTATCTTCGGATTTTTTTTCTTCAGGTTTATTTTCTTTCGTTGTATCCGTTTTTTCTGTTTTGTTTTCTTGCGTTACATCTTCTTTTTGTTCTTTATTTGTCGTATCGCTTTGACCACAGCCAGTTATTACAAAAGCTGCTACGATTAGTGTAGAAAATAAAGAAAGTAATTTTTTTGACATGTTTCTTCCCCCTATTTGTTTAAAACCAGTTGGGTCTGTATAATCAGACCCTTTATATCTCTCACATTAGCCCCACGTTTTATTATAAGAAAGTGGACCAGTATTTACCAGTGTTTTTCTGATTGTTTTTATTATTTTGATATCTTAATGGTTATTTTTAATAGAAACATAGTTAAAGCTTATATAGGTAATTACAATATTTTTCCGCCAAAAGAGAGAGAAGATTATCTTTTCTATTTTAAATATTGAATCTTTTTGTTAGAGTAAATAATAGAGATATATTGAAAGGGGACAAAGACTCGATATGTGTACGAACTTGTAATGATTAGAAATTAGATAGATGAATTTTTCTCTCATAAGTGAGGGTTTATTTAGCTATCTGTAAATCATTCAAGGACTGCATATTTAGCTTGTACATCCCCTTTGTAAGGGTAGATGCCTATGTGGGGAAATTTATATCTCTTATATAAAATATGCGTCCTTTAAACTTGGAGGAGTATATGATGAATCAATTGAAAAATAAAGTAGCTGTTGTTACAGGTGTTAGTCGTCTAGACGGTATAGGAGCAGCTATTTGCACGGAGTTAGCAGAGGCTGGATACGATATATTTTTTACGTATTGGACAGAATACGATAAAGAGATGCCTTGGGGCGTTGATAAAAATGAACAAATACAATTAAAAGAAAAGTTGATACAAAACGGTGTCAAAGTATCGAGCATGGAGTTAGATCTAACTCAGAATGATGCATCAAATCAGCTTATAAATAAAGTTACTGAACAATTAGGGTACCCTCATATATTAATTAATAATGCAGCATATTCTACAAATAATGATTTCTCTAATTTGACTGCTGAAGAACTAGATAAGCACTACATGGTAAATGTTCGTGCGACTACATTGTTAAGTAGTCAATTTGCCCAAGGTTTTGATAAGAAATCTGGTGGTAGAATTGTGAATATGACGTCGGGACAATTTAAAGGACCTATGGCAGGAGAATTAGCGTATGCAACAACGAAGGGAGCAATTGACGCTCTTACTAGTACGTTGTCAGCGGAAGTGGCCCATTTAGGGATAACAGTGAATGCAATTAATCCAGGTCCAACTAGTACAGGATGGATGACTGAGGAGATAAAGCAAGGATTAAGACCGATGTTTCCTTTCGGCAGAATTGGTGAGCCAAAGGATGCAGCAAGGCTTATTAAGTTTTTAGTGAGCGAAGAAGCCGAATGGATTACAGGGCAAGTTATTCATTCAGAAGGTGGATTTAAGAGATAATTTTATAATTAAAAAGAAGGTATCTCATTTCAATGAGATACCTTCTTTTTAATCTTTCTTCAATCTTCGTGCAACACCATTCCCTAAAGACTGTAATCCTTGAACGAGGATAATCAAAATAAAGACGGTTGCATACATTACTTCAGGTTCGTAGCGTAAATGTCCGAATCGATATGCTAAATCACCAAGGCCGCCAGCACCGACAAGTCCAGCCATTGCTGTTGCACCGATTAAGCCGATCGTTGCGATTGTTAATCCAAGTACGAGAGACGGGCGAGCTTCTTTAACCATAACGTGCCAAATGATTTTTAAAGTAGAGACTCCCATTGCTTGATATGCTTCAATGACACCGCGATCCACTTCTAATAAAGCAGTTTCCATTAAACGGGCAATGTAAGGGGCTGTGAAGACAACAAGTGGTACGATAACACCTTGCACGCCAATGGACGTTCCCATTAGAAACTTTGTAAAAGGTAAAATGAAGAATAATAGAATGATAAACGGAAGAGAACGAATGATATTAATAACTGTATTAAGAATAGGATAGATAATTTTATTTTCTCGCTGTCCACCAGGTCTCGTTAAAACAAGTGTGACACCGAGTGGTAATGCAATAAGAATAGAGATAAGTAGTGAAATAGATGTCATTTGAAATGTTTGAATTGTTGCTTCCCATATTACGTTACCCCACTCATCCAAAAAGGACTTGTTTCCCATAATCTGTTCTACCTCCTTCTACGATGATCCCTTGTTCTTGTAAAAATGATAAGGAACGGTGTACTTCACTTTTTTCACCTTGCATATGAACGATCAGTTTTCCATATGCCTCATGTTTTAACTGTGTAATATTGCCTGATAAAATATTAGGATATACGTGGAAACGTTTTGTAGCGACAGCTAACGCTGGTTCTCCTGAAGCGGTTCCTATAAATGAAAGTGTTACGATTTCCCCGGTGCTTTGTAGTTCTTTCTGTACCTCTTCTGGAATTTTAGCTGCAAACGCGCTATTTACAAATTTCTTCGTTGTTACATGTTGTGGATTTGTAAAAATGTCCTTCACTGTTCCACTTTCAACGACAGATCCATGTTCCATTACAGCAACTTGGTCACAAATACGCTGGATGACATTCATTTCGTGTGTAATTAGCAAAATCGTAATTCCGATTTCTTCGTTGATCTTTAATAATAAATCAAGAATAGAATCAGTCGTTTCCGGATCTAATGCGCTCGTTGCTTCATCACTTAATAAAATTTCAGGCTCATGAGATAGTGCGCGAGCGATCGCTACACGTTGTTTTTGACCACCAGATAATTCACTTGGATAGGCATCTTTTTTATTAAAGAGATCAACAATGCGTAAATACTTTTCTACCCTTTTTTCAATTTCATTTTTGGGAAGACCAGATAGACGTAAGGGTAGTGCGATATTTTCATAAACGGTAACGGTTTTAAGTAAATTGAATCCTTGAAAAATCATGCCGATCTTTTTTCTCGCCTTTGCGAGTTCTTTTGTCGATAAGGTTGTTAACTCTTGTTCATTTACAATGATATCTCCTGTCGTTGGTTTTTCTAATAAATTTACACAACGGATTAATGTACTTTTACCAGCGCCACTATATCCGATGATTCCAAATACTTCGCCCTTTTTTACTTTAAGGGAAGTTGATTTAAGAGCCTCAACATTCCCTTTTTTTGTTGTAAATACTTTGGAGACGTTTTTTAATTCAATCATTATAGTCAGCTCCTACCAAGACGGTAAAACAGAACCATCGAATTTTTTCTCAATGAAATCTTTTACTTCTTTAGATTGATAAGCTTTTTTTAATTTATTAACAACAGCATCATCTTTATTTTCAGTACGAACAACGACCCAATTCACATATGGTGAATCTTTTCCTTCGCGGAAAATAGAATCTTTCGCTGGGCTTAATTTTGCACCTAATGCAAAGTTTGTATTAATTGCAGCTGCCTTTACTTCACTTAGCTGTGTTGGTAATTGAGATGCCTCTAATTCAACAATCTTTAAATTTTTCGGGTTTTCAATTACATCTTTTGCAGTCGCTTTTTCTGTAGCTTTTGGATCAACCTTTAAAACACCTGCTTTTTCAAATAGCTTTAAAGCACGAAGCTCATTTGTTGGATCATTTGGGACAGCGATTGCATCGCCCTCTTTTAATTCTTTTACATCTTTTAAGCTTTTAGAATATACACCCATAGGGAATGTTACTGTGGAAAATACTTCAGTTAATTTCATGTTGCGTTCAGCTTTAAATACGTCTAAATAAGATTTAGTTTGATAGCTATTTACATCGAGGCTTTTTTCATCTAAAGATACGTTTGGCGCTACATAATCATTAAATACCTTTACATCAATTTCGAGACCATCTTTTGCTGCCACTTCTTTTACCTTTTCAAAAATTTGTTCATGCGGTCCACCCGTTACGCCGACAGTAATCTTTTTCTCATCTAATGCTTTTACCTCTTTATCAGAATTAGCACCACATGCACCTAACAATAATATCGCTCCACTTACAATACTTAATAACACCTTTTTCATCTATAATTCCCCCTTAATATACGTTCCAAAATAAAAAGCACCTCTCAAAAATAAGAGAGGTGCCGAATAGACAAAATAGGTTCCTCTCTTATCTTCCAAAACGAAAATCGTTCTGCAGGAATTAGCACCTTAGCTTATACGTTATAAGCTCGGTTGCCGGGCATCATCGGGCCAGTCCCTCCGCCACTCTTGATAAGAGTATGTGTATGTAGTTTTTTAATATGGTACTAATAGTAAATCTTACAAAAAGAATTGTCAATATTATTTTCTGAATATATTTTATTTTAGGATAATCGAAACATTCCCTTTTTTATGTCCCTTTTCCACATACATATGAGCTTCAGCAATTTCTTCTAATCGGTAAGTTCTATCAATAACGGGCTTTAGTTTTTCCGTTTCGACTAGTTTTTTTAATAGAATCATATCCTCTTTACTTACCTTGGCCATCATTCCATTAACAGATACATATTTTCCATTGGGTGTTAATGTATTTGTACAAAGGGATTTTTTATACTTCCCAACTGCATCAAATATAATATCGTAGCATTTGCCTTGCTTAGTAAAATCTTCTTTCGTATAATCAATTACTTTATCAGCTCCTAAAGATTGCACGAGTTCAAAATTTGAATTACTACAAACAGCCGTAACGGTCGCGCCGAAATATTTAGCAAGTTGTACAGCAGCTGTTCCTACTGATCCGGAGGCACCATATATGAGCACTTGTTGCCCTTTTTTTATACGGCCCTTTCTCAGGAAATGTAATGCTGAAGTTCCACCAAAAGGAATAACTGCCGCTTCTTCATACGTCACATTGGTAGGTTTTAATGTTATTAATCCACTTTCATGTACGCATGTGTACTCGGCATAACCACCGAGGTTTAGTTCTGTTAATGCAAAAATTGGATCACCTTTTTTAAATTGAGTTACATCTGTTCCTACTTCTTCGATTTCACCGGATAACTCTACGCCGAGTACAGGTTTTCTCGGTTTTCTGAAACCTAATATGATCCGCATAGGAATCCAAAATAAGAGGGGGCTATTAAAGCCGCGTATTCTACAATCTCCAGTCGTTACACTTGTTGCGTGAATTTTAATTAATACTTCGTTCTTTTTAGGTGTAGGTTTCTCTATATTTTGAAGATGAAGAACGTTAGGTGGTCCATACTGTGTGCAAATGATCGCCTTCATAATGACCTCCTGAAATGAGTTGTTGTTATTTACATCATATTTAAAACTCTCATCAAACATGTCGCTATATAGCGAATAAAGATTAAAAATTATATAGATTTCGTAGGAAAAGAGGTGATATTATTTTGAGAAAGGGGGCGACATTATGAAAAAAACTATTTTTATTTCAAGTTTAGTGCTTGCAATCAGTCTGGGGGTAGGGTGTAGCAATGAGAAAACAACAAAGACTGATGAACCGAAAAAAGAAGCCATGCAAAAAGAAAAGGAATTAGCAGCGAAGGATGTTTTCAAGAAAACGAACGAAGCTTTTAAAAATGAAGAAAATGTAACGATGACATATGATGTAGGGATAAAAGCTGAGGGAACAGAGATGGATATATTAAAGGCTAAGATGCAATTAGAGCCAAAGACAAAGAATTCTCGTTCTGAAATGAATATTTCTGGTACAGATGTTGTAGTGTATACAGTGGATGGTAAAGTTGCTGGTGAGGTGAAAAACCCTAATACAGGAGAAGTTATAACCGTACCAGAGGAGCAATTAAACGCTGGTGGAATGAAAGCGACTCAAGATATTATAGATAAGTTAGAAGTACCAGCAGTAGTTTTAGATAAAATGAAGATGGAGAAAAGCGGAGATAAATATAAACTGAAATTTACATTAAAAGGGCAAGAAACAGAAAGTATGTTAACTAGCATGGATGAAACGCAGAAGAAAATGCTACAAGCACAAAACGCAAAGATAGAAGAAGTGGATGCAGAATATATCATTACAAAAGATTTTAAATATGAATCAGCGAAGATAGATATGATTATGAGTAGTAATGGTAAGGATAAGGCACACATTATTACGAATGCAAAATATACATCGTACGAAAAGTTTGAGCCAATACAGCTGCCAGCAGCAAAGTAACAGTCTTGATGAGGGAGGGACCTAAAATAAAGGGTCTCTCTCTTTTTTGTTAATACCTTCTTCGTAGGAAAGTAGGTACAATATGAAGAGGAAGAACGTTAGAAGAGGAGAGTGCCATTTGAAAAAAAGAAAGATAGCAGTTGTTATTGTAGCGTATACAGTGTTGCTCGCGACATCTGTATATACATACAAAGGGCAACTGGATCATCCTATTATGAGTGATGTAGGGAAGTTGCTTCCAACGAAAATTAAACGTGTTGAAAATGCTGAGGATGAACGTTCATTAAAACAGTTAGTGCAAGATGCAAATGTTTCTGGAGAGAAGATTTCTATTGCAGGTATGCAACATAGCCAAGGTGGGCAGACGTATTATCCGAACGGTACGATGCTTGATATGAAAGGGTATAATGAAATATTAGAATTCGATCCGGAGAAGAAGAGGATTAGGGTACAAAGCGGTGTCACATGGAATGACATTCAAAAGAAAATCAATCCATATGGTCTTGCAGTTCAAGTGATGCAATCTCAAAATATTTTTACTGTGGGTGGTTCATTAAGTGTAAATGTACATGGGCGTGATATTCGTCATGAAGCATTGATTGATACAGTAGAGTCGTTCAGATTGTTAATGGCAGATGGTACGGTGCGTAATGTAAATAGAGAAGAAAATGCTGACTTGTTTCCATATGTAATTGGGGGATATGGATTATTTGGTGTGATTTTAGATGTGACGCTACAGTTAACAAACGATGAATTGTATGAAACGCATACGAAAGTACTAGATTATAAAGAATACTCTTCATACTTTAAGAATAAAGTGCGAAGGGATGAGAATATACGTATGCATTTAGCACGTATTTCTGTTGCCCCAAATTCATTTTTAAAAGAAATGTATGTAACAGATTATGTACTGGCAGAAGATCAACAGAAGCTGGGAGAGTACAGCAAATTAAAAGAAGAAAATATTATAGCTGCGCCGAAATTTTTACTTGGGTTATCACGTTATAGTGACTGGGGAAAGGGCGCATTTTGGGATATACAAAGAAGTTATTTTGAACGTACAGATGGTAAGTACGAAACTCGAAATAACGTAATGAGATCTGATAGTGCTTTTATGGAATACGATAATCCAAACTTGACCGAAGTTTTACAAGAGTACTTTGTACCGATAGATGGTTTTGCAGAGTATATAGATGATTTGCGAAGCGTTTTAAATGAAGAGGAATTAAACCTTCTTAACATTACAATCCGCTATGTAGAAAAGAATGAGAATGCGGTGCTATCTTATGCGAAAGATGATATGTTTGCGCTTGTGCTTCTAATTAATCAAGGGCGTTCTGAAGATGAAATAAAGAAAACAAAAGTGGTCATTCAAAAGATGATTGATGTTACGTTAAAGCATAATGGAAGTTATTATTTACCGTATTATTCTTATCCGGAAAAGGAGCAACTAAAGAAAGCGTATCCTCGCATAGAAGAATTCCTTCAGAAGAAGAAGGAAGTAGACCCAGAGGAAAGGTTTGTGAATTTATTTTATAAGGAGTATAGCAAATGACATATAGAAGATTTGTAGCCTCACAAAGCATTATTATGATGGCAGGTAGTATGGTATTTCCTTTTTATATACTATTGCTTCGAAATGTAGGAAATAGTTTCTCGCAATTTGGCTGGGCGTACGGCTTATTTGCCTTAACTTCAGCTCTAGTATATCCGTTAGTTGGAAGAATCTCTGATAGGGTAGGTGATAGAAAGTTATTAATTATATACGCATGGTCCATGGCTATATTAATGCTTTTTTTCCCTATTGCAACAGAAGTTTGGCATGTATACATTCTCCAAATTTTAATGGGTATTTTAGGTGCTGTGCAGCGTAATACGGAGAAGACATCGTTAGCACGAAAGGTAGCGCATAAGGAAGCTGGTTACGAAATTGGAAAATACCATGTATGGACATCAATTGGGGGCGGAGTAGCTATAATTGCAACTGGTTACCTAGTGGATTTCTTTACGATAGGGACTATTTTTTACATTGCTTCAGTTTTATATGTAGTTAGTGGATTTGTATTAAGCCGCGGTGAAAAGTAATTAAAAGTATTTCCATTCCCATTTTTACCTGATTACCCTTTATTTGTTATACTTATGGAGAAGACAAAAGAAAAGGGGACATTGCCTTTGATGAAATTTATAGTTTTAGCTATTCTCACTTTGTTTTTGATTCCATGGACTAGAAGCGGTAATAAAATTCGCGCGGTGGATAAAGGAGGAAATGAGAAAGTTGTAAAGGGTAAGAAATCATCTATTTTAGTTATTCCTGTTTTATTTTGGATAGGTATTGCAATCTATGAATATTTCTGGCTAATTGATGATCGAGCAGATTCTATTCTTACTCATTATTCTGTTGCAGTAGCGATTTTAATTGGGCTTGTTTTATTCTCACAAGAGCAGGTAGGGAAATTAGAAGGTACGTTAAAAGGACTTCTAATGTTCCTTTTACTCGCAAGTTACGGCTATTTTGGTTATTTGCACGATATAGTAATCTCGCAAAAGAAATATGATTCGGTCGTGAAGGTAGAGAAAGATATCTCAGAGCCATTTACTGAAAATGACCAACCGTTTACAGTTCCGCCTAAAACAGCGGAAAATAAAATGAAAAAGGTATTTGGTGATATTCCGAAAGTAGCTTATTTTGAGCTAGGGGAATTAACGCCACAAATGGTAAATGGTGAGGCTTTATATGTAGCACCGATAGAAGTTTCAGGATTTTTTAAAGCACGTAAAGCGGAAACAATTCCAGGTTACGTAACAATGTCAGGTACAAATCCTGATGCGGAAGCGAAATTACATCTTGGATATAAAATGAAGTATGTACCAAGCATGTTTTTCGGTAATAAATTAGAACGTGTCGTTCGAAAAGCAGAGCCAGATTTAGTTTTTAAAGGGAAACCAAAATTTGAAGTTGATGATAAAGGGAAACCGTATTATACAATGACGTATGGTGAATTTATTTCAGGAAGATCTGGATTTGAAGTAGAAGGTGTTGTAGTAGTAGACGCACAAACAGGTGAAGTGAAAAGATACGACAAAGGAAAGGCACCTAAATTCGTTGATGGCGTATTAAATCACGAGACTGCATCTACATTAAATACGTATTTTGGTAAATATATTCACGGATTTTGGAATACAAAATTCTCACAAACGGATATGAAGATTCCGACTGAGTGGGGAACGAAAGAAGGAGTTACACCAATCTTCGGTAAGGATGGAACGTTATATTATTTTACTGATTTCACCTCTCCGAAAGAAGGAGTAGATTCTGCACTAGGCTATTCGCTTATTGATGCGCGTACAGGTAAGTTGTATTACTATAATGGAAAAGAAGTAAAGGGAATTATGGATGGTTCGGCTGCTACAGAAGTAGTGGATAATTCCTTTAAGAGAGAGAAATGGCACGGAACGATGCCGGTTATTTATAACGTGTACGGTAAACCTTCTTGGATTGTACCTGTTATTGATGACGGAGGATTAGTACGTGCTCATACTGTCATATATGCTTCTAATGCAAAAGTGTTTGCAACAGGTTCAACGCAAAAAGAAGCACTTGAGAATTATAAAAATGCGCTGAGCGGAAGTGGTGATTCATTTAGACCGACTTCAAATGGGAAAGAAGCGCAAAAAGAAGGTACTGTACAACGTGTGTATAAAGAAAAATCAGGTGAAAATACGATTGTATACGTACTATTAGAAAACGAGCAAAAAGTATTCATGGTACCGGCGAAGAAATTCCCATATGCAATGTTTACAGAAGTAGGAGATCCAATTCAAATCACATATTTAGACACAGGAGAAATGATGGCATCTGTATCTAAATTTACAAATAGTAATTTGAAAAAGTAAAGCGATAGAGATTCTATCGCTTTTTTTACATTATTAAACAGGAAAATACGGTATACTTGACGTATATTCATGTTGTAACTATAATTGTTACGATTAAGTGTTTATATGAAAGGGTGAATGGAAAAAGTGAATGGAGTTAATCACGAAATATATAAACCTGTAAAGACAAACAGGTTATGGATGATTCTTGTATTAGGGACACTTACGGCAATTGGGCCATTATCTATTGATATGTATTTGCCTTCTTTACCAAAGTTAACGGATGATTTACAAACGGGTGCATCCCTCGCGCAGCTTACATTAACTGCTTGTCTGCTTGGGCTTTCAGTAGGGCAGTTATTTATTGGTTCAATTAGTGACATTTACGGAAGACGCAAACCTCTTATTATCGCTCTTATTATTTATGTTGCTTCTTCTTTACTTTGTGCTGTTGCACCATCGATTTGGAGTTTAGTGCTTTTACGTTTCTTACAAGGTGCTTCAGGATCTGCTGGTATCGTTATATCACGTGCAATGGTACGTGATATGTATTCAGGTTCTGAAATGACGAAGTTTTTCTCACTGCTTATGTTAGTAAACGGAGCAGCGCCTATTTTGGCACCGATTATTGGAGGGCAATTATTACAGTTCACATCATGGCGCGGCGTTTTTATCGTTCTTGGAGCAATTAGTGTATTCATGCTAATATCAGCTACTTTCGTATTACGTGAAACATTACCTCCTGAAGAAAGAGAGACAGGTGGATTATCAGGAACGCTTGCAACATACGGAAAGCTTCTGAAAGATCGTTTATTTATGGGGTATGCATTGTCGCAAGGATTAGTAACAGCTGCAATGTTTGCTTATATTTCTGGTTCACCGTTTGTGTTGCAGAACATATACGGAGCATCACCACAGCAATTTAGCTTATTCTTTGCGATTAACGGTATCGGTATTATTATTGCTAGTCAGGTTACGGGCCGTTTAGCAGGGAAAGTTAATGAGAAAACTTTATTTGTTGCTGGTATTATTATTGCGGCTGTTGGCGGTCTATCATTACTACTTACAATCGTATTAGGAATAGGGCTAATCGGTGTTTTATGCTCGCTATTTCTTGTTGTATCAAGTGTTGGGGTTGTATCAACAACCGGCTTCTCGTTAGCGATGAGAAATCAAAAACAAGCAGCAGGAACAGCATCAGCTTTACTAGGTTTATTACAGTTCATTTCAGGAGCACTTGTTGCACCATTAGTAGGTATTGGCGGAAGCAATACCGCATTACCGATGGGGGTTGTGATAGCGCTTTGTGAAATTGGTGCTGTGTTATGTTATCTATTTATGGCCAGAAGAAGTGAGAAGCAGTTTGAACTGCAACAAAGACAAAATTTAGAGGCTTAATTTATAAAAAAGAGCTGATTCAAACATGTGTTGAATCAGCTCTTTTTTCATTTCTTTGAAATAACTTATACAGTGTTGTAAGGTGATGCAAAAGTTATTTGCATAAAGTGACGATACTGTGACAAAAATGTTGGTGTGTATATTAAGAGCTCGTCTTAAGTGTAAAAAGTAGGGTGTTCTCGGTATAATAACAAGTGGAGATAAAAGAAACTATAATGAGTAATAGCTATAGATAAAAGGAGAAGAAGAGATGAAGAAGGTTTTGGGTATTGCTGTAATGGGAAGTATGCTCCTTCTAGCAGGGTGTAATGGAAATAAAGATACGAAAGAACCGAAAGAAAAGGTAGAGCAATCTACTGAACAAACAGAAGAGATGAAAGTGTATCGCGAAATACATGAAAAATATGATATGAAGATGAACAAAGAAATTAATAAAGCATTACAGTTATGGGAAGTGGCAAAAGAAAAGGGCGGTAAGGAAATAACGGATGCTAAATATAAAGAAGACGTGCAGAAGGTAACGACGGGCATGTTAGAAGATATTGATCATATGCGTAAAGAAATTCGTGTGCCGAAGTCGAAAGAGGACGAACATGAACTATATGTTGGTTTCTTAAATGAAGCAGAACAAGCGATGAAAAAATTACAGAAGTTAGCTAAAGAAGAAGATTCATCGTTGATTCGTGATATAGAAATTAATTTTTCAACAGCATCGACATACTATAAACGCTTTCAAACAGAGGCGAAAAAATAACCTTGCGCATGCGCAAGGTTATTTTTTCTTTTTACCATCTCCGTCTTCATCCTCGGATACTAATATCTTCTGTTCTTCGTGAAATTCTGAAATTGTTTGTCCAGTAATATTATCGAATGGAGTGTAAAAAGAAGTGATGCTTTTCTTTTTAATGAAGAGTTTATAGAAGCCGATGATGACGAGTATGACGATTGTTAATGGCAATCCTATAGTAGCCAGAAGTAGTGGATCCATCTTATAACTCCTTTAATACAATTTCTTTTTATTATAAGCGAAAGATTGTAATTTCAATAACTAATATAATAGAAAACTGATTTTTCTAAATATATCCAATTTGATTGACTTTTCATTTTTTCAGAATTATAATTCAAAATATACAATTTGAACCAAATAATAATATAGCAATTTACTTATCCAGAGAGGTAGAGGGACTGGCCCTATGACACCTCAGCAGCGGGTTCTGTAACAGGAACACCGTGCTAATTCCAGCAAGCAAGTCTTGAAAGATAAGTGATGGGCCTTCGTTTATTAAGCCTTGATCTTATTTTTTAAGATCAAGGCTTTTTGTGTTTTAAGAAGTAGAGAAGGAGTAATGGCAACAAATATGTCAATAAAACAAAGTAAATTCATTTGTTTAGGGGGTTATTGAAGTGTATGTTATTAAAAAACTATCGGTTATGGTATTCACGCTATGGGTCATTACGACAATAACATTTTTAATTATGCATATTATTCCAGGTGATCCGTTTTCATCAGATGCGAAAATCTTTCCTGAAGAAGTAATACAAAACATGAGAGCGAAGTATCACCTTGATGAACCGTTATGGAATCAGTATGTTGCTTATTTGGATGGGGTAGTTCATTTTGATTTTGGCGAATCTGTTCAATCGACAGGTCAAGGTGTATCGGAAATTATAACAACTGGTTTTGGACCATCGGCAATTATTGGTTTACAAGCACTTGTTATTTCATTGTTAGTCGGAATTGCCGCAGGTACATTTGCCGCGCTATATCATGGGAAAGTGATTGATTATAGTGTGAGCTTGCTTGCGATTCTCGGTATTTCTATTCCTAGTTTTATTTTAGCACCACTATTTATACAAGTATTCGCCATACAATTTGAATTACTACCAGTGGCGTCTTGGGGAACATTTGAGCATACTGTATTACCCTCCTTCGCATTAGCGTTAGGACCAATCGCAGTTATTACAAGATTTGTTCGCTCTAATATGATTGAAGTGTTGCAGAGTGATTATATTAAGCTAGCGAGAGCGAAAGGTATACCAATTAAGAAAATCATTATAAGACATGCTCTTCGAAATGCGATTGTTCCGGTACTTACATTTGTTGGCCCATTAATGGCTGGACTTTTAACAGGGACTTTCGTTATTGAAAAAATCTTTTCAATTCCTGGTTTAGGAAAATATTTTGTAGACAGTATTTTCAACCGAGATTATCCGGTGATTATGGGAACAACCATTTTCTATAGTGCGCTATTAATTGTATGTATTTTTATTACAGATATCATTCATCGTATTGTTGATCCGCGCATTCGTTCTATTACGTAAGGAGGGTGATGTTTAAATGGGGGCTTATGAAATTAATGACCAGTTATTAACGAATGAAGAGAAAAAAGAATTAACGATAAATAAAGATCAGCAAACGATTAGCCGGAAAAAGGAAGTGTTTCGCAAGTTTATATCAAACCCTATAGCAGTTTTAGGGGCAGTGACGTTATTACTAATTATTGTTTTCTCGCTTATTGGCGAAAGTTTAACGTCATTTACTGCGAGTGAACAAGTAAAAGAAGCAACAAACTTACCACCTAGTAGTGAGCATTGGTTCGGAACAGATGATTTAGGAAGAGACATATGGGCGCGTACTTGGGCTGGAGGGAAAATTTCACTAACAGTTGGATTAGTGGCAGCAGCTCTTGATATTGGGCTAGGTGTACTAATTGGTGGCTTTAGTGGATATGTGAGAGGACGTAATCGTCTTGGAACGTTAATTGACGAGTGGATTATAAGAGGGATTGAAGTGTTATACGGTATTCCATATTTGTTAATTGTTATTTTACTATTAATTGTTATGAAACCAGGCCTTTTTACAATTATTATCGCCCTTGCATTGACGGGATGGATTGGCATGGCACGCCTCATTAGAGCGCAAGTCTTGTCTTTAAAACAAAGAGAATTTGTTATCGCAGCAGAGCGATTAGGTACACCTCATATGAAAATTATATATGGGCATTTAATTCCAAACTTAACAGGGATTATTATCGTAAATTTATCATTTACCATTCCAGCAGCTATTTTCTCAGAATCATTTTTAAGCTTTATCGGACTTGGAGTACAATCACCGGCGGCAAGCTGGGGCACGATGACGAACGATGCACTTGGGACGTTACTAAGCGGAGAATGGTGGCAACTATTCTTCCCGGCAATCATGATTGCATTCATCATGTTCGCATTTAATGCGATTGGTGATGGTTTGCAAGATGCGATTGATCCGAAAATCGTAAAACGTAATCGAAAGGAGAAAAAACATGGCACAAATCTTATCTTTAGAAAACGTAACGTTGGCCGTTGAAAAAGAGAATAGTAAGCAAGCGATTGTGAAGCATGTTTCCTTTTCTATTAACGAAGGTGAAATAGTTGCACTTGTCGGAGAAAGTGGTTCAGGGAAAAGTGTTACAGCACAATCTATTATCGGCTTAAATCAAGAATCAATTCATATTGATGATGGAAATGTATCTTTCAAATCAAAGGAATTAACTGGTTTACAAGAATCAGAATGGAATCAAATTCGCGGGAAAGATATTTCCTTTATCTTTCAAGATCCGCTTTCATCTTTAAACCCAACGATGAAGGTAGGCAAACAAATTGCAGAAGTAATTTTGCAACATGAAAAGAAATCGAGAAAAGAAGCGAAAGAAATTGCGATTAACTTACTAAATGATTTAGGGATACATGAAGCAGAGAAACGCTTTGAACAATACCCGTATCAGTTGAGCGGAGGTATGAGGCAGCGTATTTGTTTAGCAATTGCGTTTGCTTGTCACCCAAAGCTTGTTATTGCAGATGAACCTACAACAGCATTAGATGTAACGATTCAAAAGCAAATTATGGAGTTGTTAAAAGCAAGAAAAGAAAAACAAAATACGAGTATTTTATTAATTACACATGATTTGGCACTTGTACGTAAAGTAGCTGATCGAGTAGTGGTAATGTACGGAGGACGTGTCGTTGAAAAAGGGACGATACAAGAAGTAATAGGTTCACCTAAGCATCCATATACGAAAAGTTTATTACAAGCAATTCCGAATATGGATGATTCCGAAAAAGTATTACGTGCTATAGAAGGAACGACACCTTCCATTGAAACATTAAATAGCTTTGGTTGTCCTTTTGTAAATCGTTGCCCAGTAGCGATAAAAGAATGTATTCATCGCTTCCCAGAGAGAACGACATATTCTGAGGAGCATAGCTCACATTGCTGGCAACATATTCTGGAGCATAATAAAGCGAAATCAAAAGAGAAGGTGAATGCCTCATGACGACAGATTTAATTACTGTAAAGCAAGTAACGAAAACGTATGGAAGTAAAAATAAAGAAATCGCAGCTTTAAAAGATATATCACTTTCTATCCCGAAAGGAACAACGCTTGGCATTATTGGGGAAAGTGGTTCTGGAAAGACAACACTTGGTAAGCTCATAGCTGGGATCGAGCGTCCAACGTCTGGTGAAATTGATTATAACGGTCAAGTTGTTCACAAGCTGAAGTCAGCTCATAAGCGGGATTTCTTACAGAAAGTACAGTTCATTTTTCAAGATTCCACAGCGGCATTAAATCCGCGCTGGAAAGTACGCGATATTGTAACAGAAGGCTATATTTCATTCGGTTTAGGCGATAAAGGATTGAAAGATAAAGTCGCAGGTGATGCACTAGAGCGTGTTGGATTAGATAGACGATATATTGATCGCTATCCACACGAATTTAGCGGCGGACAACGTCAACGTATTGCTATTGCAAGAGCGTTATTATGTGAGCCAGAAGTTTTAATCCTTGATGAACCAATTTCAGCATTAGATGTTTCACTTCAAATCCAAATTGTGCACTTGTTGCAAAAGATTCAAAAGGAACAAGGCTATACATATTTATTTATCGCGCATGATTTACCGATGGTTCACTATTTATGTGAAAAAGTGGCTGTCTTATACAAAGGAGAACTTGTTGAATTTGGATATACGGACGAAGTATTCCGTAATCCACAACATTCTTATACAAAAACATTATTAGCATCAACACCAAAAATTTCAGGTTAAAGGAGAATGTAGGATGAAGAAGTTTTTACTGTTTGTCATTATGACTTTTTTAGCAATTACTTCTGTTGCTTGCGGTAAGAAAGAGACGCAAAAGGCGAGTGCTGGTAAGGGAGACGGGGATCGATTAGTAACGAATATTAGCAGTGATCCGTATACGCTTGATTCTGCCATTGCGACAGATAGCACGTCAGGTTATGTAATTGGGCAATTGTTTTCAAGTTTATATACGCAAGATAGTGACGGGAAATATCAAAATGAATTAGCAGAGAAAGAAGAAGTAAACGCTGATGGAACTGAATATACAATTCATTTAAAGAAAGATATTAACTGGTCGGACGGTTCTCCTATTACAGCAAATGATTTTGAGTTTGCCTGGAAGCGATTATTAAATCCGAAAACGGGTTCTATGAATGCGACAGAAATGTATTTTATTAAAGGAGCAGAGGCATATAATACTGGAAAAGGTGAAGAAGGACAAGTTGGTATTCAAGTCGTTGATCCTCAAACATTAAAGGTAACACTTGAGCACCCAGTTGCTTCTATTAAACAAAAATTAGCAAGTTCATTATTTATTCCATTATCTAAAAAATCAATTGATGATAATAATAAATTAAAAACAGATCCAAAAGAGTTAATTACGAACGGACCATTCACATTAAAAGAATGGAAGCATAACCAAGCTATTACAGTACAAAAAAATAAAGAATACTATGATAAAAAGGTAACATTAAAAGAAATTGAGTTTCGTATTATTCCAGATTCTAAAACAGCGTACCAATTGTACAAGTCAAAAGAATTAGATTTACTAAGTGGTTTACCACAAGAGATGATTGAAAAAGAAAAAGGAAACAAAGAATATAAGCGTGTTGCAGGATTCTCATCTTATATTTATTCCTTTAACGTAGAAAAAGAGCCGTTTACAAATGCGAAAGTACGTAAGGCATTTTCATTAGCGGTTGATCGTAAGTTTATCGTTGAAAAACTGTATAAAAATAATGCACAAGAAGCATATGCTTTTGTTCCAGAAGGGGCAAAAACACAAGGTGGTCGTGATTTCCGTAAAGAAAAAGGCGATTACGTAAAATTCGATTCAGCAGAAGCGAAAAAATTATTAGAAGAGGGCATGAAAGAGCAAGGTTGGTCTACATTACCTGAAGTAACATTAAAATTCACTACAGATACACAACATAAAAAAGTAGCAGAAGCAATGCAAGAAATGTTTAAGAAAAATCTTGGTGTAGATATTAAATTAGAAAATAAAGAGTGGAAGAGTTACATCGACACATATAAGCAAAGTGATTTCCAATTAGCTTATATGGGATGGGGCGGCTCTCTATTGGATCCGATTACTAAACTAGATTTATATGCAGGTGATGGTCCAAACAACTATGCAAAATGGCATAATAAAGAATTTGATGCTTTAGTAAAAGAGGCAAAAGTTGAACAAAACGAAGATAAGCGTTTTGACTTATTGCATAAAGCAGAAGATATTATGTTTGATGATACACCATTAATCCCAATTATTTTCCCAAGCTCTTCATATTTACAAAAATCATCAGTATCTGGCGTCCAATTCATTATCGGTTCTAGTCCAGAACTAAGATACGTAAAAATTAAAAAATAAAGAAGTAGGCAACCGCCTACTTCTTTATTTTATTTCTCTTTTATATTCTTTTTTCGTTCCATCAGAGAAGACAACTTCTAAATCGAATTTTTGGTAGTCTTTATCAAGTTTGAATACATTTACTACTTGATCAATTACTTCTTGATCTGGTGTGTTTTTATCGAATTTTAATTCTTGTAGAAGAGGGCTTAATTTTGTAATAGCTTCATCGCCTGTGAACTTTACATCTGTTTTATGATCTTCAATTTTTGCTTCCATTTTCTTATCCGCTGCTACATTTTTATAATCAGCTTCGTAGTCTTTCTTCGTATCTTGATAGTCTGCCTTTAAATCAAATTCATTAAAGTTTAGTTTTAAATCTGCAGGAGCCTCATTTTTTGCTTCTTCAGTCGTTTTCTTATTAGAAGTTGTATCTTCTTTTGCAGGAGCTTTACATCCTGTTAATGCAGGTACTAGCATAAGAGCTAATAAAATTGATAGTAAAATTCTCATTATAAATTCCTCCTTATGTAAATTTGTTCTATACAAGTTTTTCCTAATTTCATGTAATTATGTATGTGTTGAAAATAAATTATTTACTTATAGCTTTAAGAATTAATCCGCAATTTAAATCAAAAATGATTTGTATGTATATGGTAAATTGAAGTTGTAAGGAGGTACTGAAATGCATGAAGAATATAAAGAGATGATAAAAAAAGCAATCGAATATATAGAGAATCATTTACATGAAGAGCTTACAACAGAAAGAGTGGCATTTCACGGGGCAGTATCGATGTACCATTTTCATCGTATTTTTCAAAGTTATATTGGGATGAGTGTAACGGATTATGTTCGTAAGAGAAGATTAACTCATGCTGCACAGGCTTTAGTATCGACTGAAAGAGCAGTCATTGATATTGCAGTGCAAAATGGCTTTTCCTCACAAGAGGCATTTACTAGAGCTTTTAAAAGAATGTTTCAATTACCACCAAAAAAATATCGGAAATATTTCCAGTCATTTTATATAGAAAGAGAGGGCGTTTCAATGGAAAAAGGTATACCGAAAGGATGGGTATTAAGTGGAAGTCATCCTGCTGAATATGAGATGGGTTTAGATTACGAAGTTGTTCATCAAGGAAAAGTATCTGCATATATAAAAGGAAAAGAGAACGTTACACACGGAGGGTTTTCAACATTAATGCAAATGTTCCGAGCGGATAAATATGTAGGTAAGAGGTTGCGTTTAACAGCATTTATTAAGAGTGAAAATGTAAAAGACTGGGCAGGATTGTGGATGCGAGTAGACGGAAAAGATACAGAGCCTATTGCTATGGATAACATGCAAAATCGTCCAATTAAAAATACGAATAACTGGCAATCATACTCGGTTGTACTAGATATAAAAGAAGAAGCACTTGGTATTGCATTTGGTGTTTTATTATCAGGAGAAGGCTGTGTCTGGCTAGATAGTATTCGTTTTGATGAAGTGGATGAAAAAATTCCTTCAACAGATTTGGCAGAAAACTTTTATGAAACACTCCTAGAAGAGCCGGTGAATCTGCAATTTGAAGAAATAGAAAATTAAAAAGTAAGGAGAAAAGATATGCTCAAATATGTGAAATTGATAAGTATTAGTTTAGTAGTATCATCGTGTATTATGGGAATCAACTATTTAATTAGTTATCTTTGGTCAGGGCATATACCTTCTTTGACGTGGAGAACATATTTGATATTTATGGTTATATTTATGATGAGTTTTGGTTCAATACAAAAAGAGAGCTATGAAGAGAGTTGATAATCGTCCTTTTAGTCTTCTTAGTATTAATACATATGTATTTATCACTGCATTGGAAAAACAGGTTTGCCGTTCGGGATTATTTCCCGCAACATATGCAGCGAATGGTTATTACACAATAATATTTGGTGGAGTTAATTTAGCGGAAAATATTATTTCATTATTACTTATTATACTAGTTACACAATTAGTAGCGGGAATCACTATAGGTATAAAAGTGATAGTAAAGAGGGGAAGTTCTGTAGTTAAAGAAGCATAAAGTAAAAAAGGTATCCTTCGTGGGATACCTTTTTTACTAGTGTTTATTATTTTGCAACTTCTGTCCACTTGTAGTTAAATTCACCGCCGAAGTCAGTTGTTACAAGTCCTTTAATGAAAGAGCGTTGTAAGTAAGAGCGACCTTGTTGGTATAAAGGAGCGACAGCACCATCTTGTAATAAGATTTTTTCAGCTTGCTTCATTGCTTCCCAGCGACCTTTTTCATCACCAGCTAAATCAGTTTTTACTTTACGAATAAGCTCGTCGTACTCTTTGTTAGAGTATTTATCGAAGTTATAAGCACTATCTGTTGTGAATAGATCTAAGAATGTAATAGGATCCGCGAAGTCAGGGCCCCAGCCATCGATTCCGATTTCGTAATCACCACTTAATAGTAGTTTTAACTGTTGTTTACGTGGTTGAGGTTTTAAATTCACTGTTAATCCATCTAGATTCTTTTCTAATTCACCTTTTAAATATTCACCAGTTTTCTTAGCTAAAGCATTATCACTTGTTAATAGTTCAATTGTTACTTTGTCAGTACCAAGTTCTTGTTTCGCTTTTTTCCAGTTTTCTTTTGCAGATTTCACATCATCTTTGACTAGATTTCCATTCTCTTTACGGAAGTCATTACCGTCTGGACTTTTTGCGAATTTCGCAGGAACCATTCCTTCTGCTGGGATTGCACCGTTATTTAAAATTGTTTCTACGTACGCTTTTTTATTCATTGCTTCGTTAATAGCGAGGCGTGCATGTTGATTTTTTAATACTGCATTTTTCTGATTTAGTCGTAAGAATTGGATACCGACTTCAGCGCGTTCCTTGAAGTTGGAATCGTTCTTATACTTATCAACAAACTCCGCAGTTAAAGCAACACGATCAATTTGTCCTGAATCATATAAGTTAACTTCTGTAGATTTATCTTTAACGACATTGAAGTTGATTTCTTCTAGTTTTACAGTTTTAGCATCCCAATAGTTAGGGTTCTTCTTCAATTGGAAGCTTTGTTCATGTTTCCAGTTATCTAATGTGAAAGCACCATTGTAAATTAAATGATTTGTTTCTAAACCGTATTTATCACCTTGAGATTTTAAATACTCTTCATTGATTGGTAAGAATGTTGCAAATGTCGTTAAGCTTAAGAAGTAGGGAACAGGGCGGTCCAGTTGTACTTCTAAAGTTTTATCGTCAAGAGCTTTAACGCCTAATTGATCGATTGCTACTTCTTTTTGGTTTATTTGTTTCGCATTTTTTATATCAAAGAATAAGAATGCATATTCAGCAGCTGTTTCAGGGTTAACGGCACGTTGCCAAGCGAAAATAAAATCTTTTGCTGTAACAGGAGTACCGTTTGACCATTTTGAATCACGAAGATGGAAAGTATACTTTGTTTTATCCGGACTAATGTCAACCGATTCAGCAACACCAGGGATCGGTTTATTATCTTCTCCTATAGCATATAAACCTTCAAAAACATTTCTCATTACATTCATGGATTCCCCATCCGTCGCTTTTGCAACATCCATTGTTGGAATTTCTGAAGCAAATGATAAGTTAATCGCTTGTTTATCAGGTGCTTTATCGTTCGCTTTTGCTCCGCCTGCATTATCTTTATTTCCCCCGCAAGCAGTTAGTAGTAGACTTGCCCCTAAAACAGATGCAACAACAGGTACAACTTTTTTCTTCATTGTTCTTTCCTCCCTAAATGTGTTGTTCGTAACGTCATAATGTCCATGTCTTGAAGTGTAGCTATAGAAGGAGAGAAAACCTATTATAAATATGTGTATATAGGTAATCAGGTATTCTATATGTATATACATGTTGAACTATAATCTATCGTTATATGTTTCAACTTAGTAGACATTACATTTTGATGGTAAAATATTTTGTTTATTTGATTATTTAGAATATTAACACTGGAAAGAACTATATGTCAATAATAAAAAGTGGAGTGTTAATTTCTTGGAATAATATATTGAAAAAGCAGATTTCCTCATATTAGGGAATCTGCTTTTAATATATTTTGCTAAAAAAACAATGGGGGTGGGTGAGAACACGATGATCTAAGTTGCATTTTATCCCGCATTAACGGGCAGTAAGATCCTCGCCTCAAAATTCAGTGAAAGCAAAGAAGTTAGGGGGGATCAACTGCCCGTAAAAGCCCGATTGGTGAGGGCTGATTAAAGTTTCACTTTATTTTTCAATTTTTGCCCATTTGAAGTTTAATTGACCTGCAAAGTCTACTTGCACAATGCCTTTCACATAAGAACGCTCTAAATAAGATTCTCCTTTTTGGTAAAGAGGAGCGATAACAGAGTCCTTAAATAAGATTTTTTCTGATGCTAGTAACGCTTCCCAGCGAGCTTTTTCATCACCAGCCAAAGTAGTTTTAACTTTTTCAATTGTGTCATCAAACTCTTTATTAGAGTAATGATCTAAATTGTAAGGGTTATTCGTCGTAAATAGTTCAAGGAATGTAATTGGATCAGCAAAGTCAGGGCTCCAACCGTCAATTCCAATCTCGTAGTCACCTTTTAATAAGAGTGAAACTTGTTGTTTACGTGGTTGCGGTTTTATATTTACCGTTAAGCCATCTAAATTCTTTTCTAGTTGTCCTTTTAGGAACTCACCAGTTTTCTTCTCAAGGTCACCATCACTTGTTAATAATTCTAATGTTATCTTTTCAGAACCAAGTTCTTTTTTTGCTTTCTTCCATAATTCTTGTGCAGATGTTGTATCAACTTTTGTTAAATCGCCGTTTGCAGTACGGAAGTCTTTTCCATCAGGCCCTTTTGCAAAGTTTTTCGGCACGAGACTAAAGGTTGGTGTAGAGCCATCATTTAATAACGTATTTACAAAAGATTTTCGATCAATTGTTTGATCGATTGCTTGGCGTGCAGAAACGTTTTGAAGTACTTTGTTTTGCTGATTCATACGTAAAAACTGTACCCCTACGTTCGGACGTTCTTTAAAGTTAGCATCCTTTTTATATTTATCAACGAAGTCAGATGTTAGTTTTATACGGTCTAATTGTTTGGATTCGAATAAATTTACTTCTGTTGATTTCTCTTTCACAACGTTGAAATTGATTTCTTCGAGTTTGACATTATCTTTATCCCAATAGGTAGGGTTTTTCTTAAATTTAAAGCTTTGTTCATGCTTCCAATCGCTTAGTGTAAAAGCTCCGTTGTACAAGATTTTGTTATCTTCTAAAGCGTACTTATCACCTTGTGCTTTAAAGAATTCCTCGTTGATTGGTAGAAGTGTTGGGAACGCCGTTAAGCTAATAAAATACGGAACAGGGCGCTCTAATTCTACTTCAAACGTATGGTCATCAACTGCTTTTATACCAAGTTGATCGGATGGGAGTTCTTTGCTATTAATTTTTTTAGCGTTTTTAATATCCAGGAATAAAAAAGCATATTCAGAAGCTGTTGCTGGATCGACAGCTCTTTGCCAAGCGAAGACAAAATCTTTCGCTGTTACAGGTGTGCCGTTCGACCATTTTGAATCTCGTAAATGGAATGTGTATTTCGTTTTATCAGCACTTACTTCATGAGATTTCGCAACGCCAGGAACAGGTTTATTACCTTCACCAAGATTGTATAAACCTTCAAATACGTTTCTCATTACTTGACCAGAATCAGTATCTGTAGCACGAGCCGTATCCATTGTTCGAATCTCAGTAGGAGAAGATAAGTTTAAAACTTGCTTACTAGGTGCCTCATCTTTTGCATTTGCTCCGCTCGCTTCGTTTTTATAACTACCGCAACCAGATAATAAAATACTTACTCCTACAACTGATGCAATACCGGGTACAAACTTCTTTTTCATTTGATTTTCCTCCTAAATAGTTAATAAGATTGGATGATGATGAGGGAAATGAAAAACAAAAAATCCCTCTTTTCGTATTGAGAAAGAGGGATTTTTACGTACAAGTTATGCACCCGTATATAAACGAAGTCCCTCATTCTATCTTTCAAGCACAAAGCTTGCAGGAAGTGGCACAGTATTCAAAATGAACCTGCTGCCGAGGTTTCAAAGGGCCAGTCCCTCCACCTCTCTTGATACAATGAGTAAACAAATAAATTTTATTAATTTTTGTGTTTCTTTGATAATTCAAAATCTTACACCTTAGATAATGAAGTGTCAATCAAATGGAATATAGTTTAAATTTTCAGTTTTATTTTTTAAAAAAACCACTGCATATGGCAGTGGTTTCCCTACTAGAAGTTAAAGTTATCTGGATCTGGACCAACGCGATGATTTTCATTTAAAGCTTGAATTGCTTTCATATCATCCGAGCTTAATTCAAAGTCAAAGATGTTTGCATTTTCAATAATGCGGTGTTCTTTAATAGACTTAGGGATTGTTACAACTTCATTTTGTAGATCCCAACGTAAAATAACTTGTGCAGTCGATTTATTATATTTCGTAGCGATTTCTTGTAATGTTGGGTGATTAAGTAGCTGCCCCTGCATTAATGGTGACCAAGCTTCAAGCTGGATGTTATGTTCTTTACAGAAGGCATGTAATTCTTCTTGTGCTAAACGTGGGTGGTATTCCACTTGGTTAACCATTGGTTTAATTTCTGCAATTTCAAATACGTCTTGCAAATGGTGAATATGGAAATTACTCACACCGATAGCACGAACACGACCATCTTTATAAAGCTGCTCTAAAGCTTTCCATGATTCAGTGTATTTTCCTTTTACAGGCCAATGTACTAAATATAGATCTAAATATTCTAGACCTAATTTTTCTAATGTAGTTTCAAATGCTTGTAGTGTTGACTCGTAACCTTGATCACTATTCCACACTTTTGAAGTGATGAATAACTCTTCACGAGGAATACCAGATTCTTGAATTGCCTGTCCAACGCCTTCTTCGTTTTTATATATCGCAGCAGTATCGATACTACGGTATCCATTTTTTATAGCTGCTTTTACAGAATCAATTACTTCTGTACCATCTTCAACTTTAAAAACACCCAAGCCGAACCAAGGCATTTTCACGCCGTTATGTAATGTTGTATAGTCGTTTAAATTTGTTAAAGTCATATTAATTCCCCCTAGCTTTTTTATTGGTCGCTTCAACTGCTTGTTGAATGACTTCTGAAAAATTATTTTCATATAGAACTTTTAAGCCTTCAGCTGTTGAACCTCCTGGTGTTGTTACTTGTTCGCGGAGCATAGCTGGATCCTGATTTTGCTGGAGCATAGCGGCAGAGCCAGCAATCATTTGAATGACAAGGTGTTTTGCTGTTTCCTCATCAATCCCATAGCTTTTCGTTGCTTCAATTAAACCTTCAGCAAAGTGATAGAGAAAAGCGGGTGCACTACCAGTAACTGCGGTAAGTTGGTGAACTTCCTCTTCGGTACAAAACTGTGAGGTACCGATACCTTTTAAAAGAAGTTGTAACGTTTCTTGATGTGTTTCATCTACAGAATGTCCCGTCGTATATAAGGAGATAGACTTTCCAATCCCAGCAGCTGTATTTGGCATAATCCAAGCAACAGGTGTCCCTTGGGGAAGTCTTTCTTCTAGATAAGATGGTCCGATTCCGGCAGCAACTGTCACGACAAATTGATTAGTTAGAAGAGGGGATAGATCCGCTAATAGCTGTTCATGTGCGACAGGCGGCATTGCTAAAACGATTGTATCTACAGATTTAATATGCTGTTTCCAATCTGTTGTAATCGATAGATCATATTGAGTTTGTAATTGCGTTAGTTTTTCTATGTTACTTCGGTTGGAAACAATAATTTCTTCGATGTATTCTTTACTTGTTGTAAGTAGTCCAGTAAATATAGCTTCTGCCATACGACCGGCACCAATAAATAAAATTCGATGTTTATTAGGCATATCCTTTATTCCTTTCTGATGAGAATATGTTATAAAAAACGATACCATTTTTAAGAGAATTTTGTAAAAAGAAACGGCTTATCGTAAGTGGAATAGATGAGTGGGGGGTTTTACAGGAGAAAATTTATAGTAAGTATAAGAGTTATTTCTTATACTGTTGATAGGGAGTTTATTACATATCTGGGGAGAGATAAATATGGTTAGAAGTCCACTTTTTTTACTCATTTCTAGTATTATTTGCATATTAGTTGGATTCTATATCCGATCAAGTTATATTGAAATTTTCGCATCGGTTATGGGGATTATTAATGTTTGGTTACTTGCAAGGGAAAAGGTATCAAACTTTTTATTTGGGATGATTACAGTTGCGGTATTTCTGTATATTTTCACTACACAAGGCTTATACGCAATGGCAGTATTAGCAGCCTTCCAATTTATATTTAATGTGTACGGTTGGTACTACTGGATTGCGCGTAGTGGAGAGGAGAAGGTAAAGCCGACAGTTCGCTTAGATTTGAAAGGATGGATTATTTATATACTTTTTATTTTAGTTGCTTGGATTGGTTGGGGATATTATCAAGTCCGTTATTTAGAATCGACAAGTCCATATTTAGATGCTTTAAACGCTGTATTAGGATTAGTAGCTCAATTTATGCTGAGCCGAAAAATCTTAGAAAATTGGCATTTATGGATTTTGTATAACATAGTTAGCATTGTGATTTATATTTCAACGGGCTTATACGTCATGTTAGTATTAGCTATTATTAATCTATTTTTATGTATCGATGGCTTGCTAGAATGGAAGAAAAACCATAAAGAGCGAGAACGTGTAAATAATTATATTTAGAAAATAATTGTAATCAAAAACCCCCCTGAAGCATATACGTTTCAGGGGGGTTAAATATAGTGTGAATTTATGCTTTTGTCATACCAAGCAATACAGCGCCGCCGATAATTAAAACACTACCTAGTGCAATAAAGATCAATTGACGTTTTGTTTTCTTTTCACCTAAGAAGACAATCGCACCGAATGTTGAGATAACGATTCCAGTTTGAGATAATGGGAAGCTTGTCGCTACTCCGACACGTGGTAATGAAAGAAGTAAGAATAAGTTTCCTGTTCCCCATAGTAAACCAGATAAAGCATTACGCATTGCATATTTGTTAAATGGTTTATGTTTAGACGTCAGTACAACCGCACCAACGAACATACCAACTGCCTGTGGTAAAATAGCAGACCAACCATCAATGTTATACCAACGAATAATAATTACATATACAAGATAACCGAAAGTAGAAACAATTAAAGTAAGAAGTCCCTTTTTCAATTGTCCTGGTGGCTGTGCATTTTCTTTATCATCTAGTGATGTGAATACAACACCAACTACGATTAATAGGATTGCAATCGTTCCCAGAACAATCGTTGTTGTAGTAGTCCACTCACGGAAAGCGATAACCCCAAAGATAGAAGTTGCAACAAGTTGCATACCAGTAGAAATCGTTACAGTAGTTGAAACACCTAGTTTTTCAACTGTTTTTAATTGGTTTACTTGTCCTAAAGCCCAGAATAAACCTGAAATAAAACCAACAATCAAGACTGTCATTGTTAAAGCTGGTTGAGTAAATACATACATAACTGTTGCGAAGAATAGAGCACCGATTGTCATACCTACCGTTTGGCTATATGCACCACCGCCCATTTTTACGCTTACTAATAAGATGTTTCCCCATGCGATTGCAGGAAGAAGCGCTAATAAAATGTCCATTACAAGACTCCCTTCGGTTTTCTATACCAATATAATTACATATCGTTCTAACGATCGGTAATGCCCCACTAATAGAGTAGAAGATTACCGATCGCTAAAACAGGATGAAGAACTTACGATATAAATGCGTTTTCATTTCTTCACTTTTTGAAACACTTTCATATAATAACAGGAAATTACCTATTTTAGAAAGTGAATTCAAATAAAATGTATATTTAAATAAGAAATAAAATTCAGTCATTAGTTAGGTCATTTTATTTTTCGGGAAATAAAAAAAGCAGCTTTTGTCGAAAACTGCTTTAGGAAGTGGTAATTCGCTTGTTAATGATTTGAATACATAATAAAAATAGTAATGACATGCTAATTGTTATGATGACAAGAGTCCAAGCGAGTTGCATATTACTTGCATCAATAGCCATATAAATTGCAGTTGGAATCGTTTGTGTTTTGCCAGGTATATTTCCTGCAAACATTAAAGTAGCACCAAATTCCCCGAGTGCGCGAACGAAGCTTAAAATCATACCGCTAAGTAGCGCGGGGAATGCAAGTGGGAGTGTAACGTGTAGAAAAACTTGATATTCACTCGCACCAAGGTCGCGCGCACCATCTTCAATTTGCACATTCGCGATGGAAAATCCTGTTTTTGCTGATTGATACATGAGCGGAAATGCAACGACTGTAGAAGCAATGATAGCAGCAGTAGATGTAAACATAATGGACTGCTGAAATAATGATTCAATCCACTTTCCAATGGGACTGTTATTTCCAAAAATGATAATTAGAAAAAAGCCGATAACAGTTGGTGGAAGCACCATTGGTAATAAGAAAATAGTTTCTAGTAGTACTTTATATCGCCACGAGGAGCGCGCTAATGCTCGTCCAATAATCGTTCCTAAGATCGTAACGATAATGGTGGCGCATGCAGCTACTCGCAAGGATAGAAAGACAGGTGACAAAATTGTATCAAAGCTCATAGCAATTATGGCAGGATTGTAAATCCATATTTCTTAAAGATAGATTGTGCATCTTTTGATTGCAAATACTCATAGAATGAAGTCGCCTCTTTCTTATGCTTAGATTCCTTTATAACACCTAAAGGATAGTGGATTGGCTCATGAGAATTAGCCGCTACCGCCTCTACAATTTTCACCTTGTCTGAAACGAGAGCGTCTGTTTTATATACAATACCAGCATCAACATTACCTGTTTCTACATATGTTAACACTTGGCGAACATCTTTTGTAAATACGATTTTATTTTGAACGTCATTCCAAAGATTTTCATGTGTGAGAGAAGCTTTTGCATATTTTCCTGCAGGTACAGATTCGGGTGTACCAAGTGCGATTTTCTTGATTTTCGCATCCTTTAAATCTTGAAATTTTGTAAGAGAACTATCTTTTGGAACGACTAGAACTAGTTCATTTCCAAGAAGGTTTTTCCCTTCTTTTTCATTAATGAATCCTTTTTTAACAAGGGTTTGAAATTTATCTTCTGCTGCAGAGAAGAATAAATCAGCAGGTGCACCTTGTTCGATTTGTTGTTGAAGTGCACCAGAAGCACCGAAGTTAAAAGAAAGTTTAATGTTTGGTTCTTTCTCTTTATATTGTTTTTCAATTTCTTTTAGTGAATCTTGTAAACTTGCAGCCGCTGATATAGTCAGCTCCACTGATTTTCCCTCTTTAGCAGCTGACTTTTCTTCGCTTGAACAAGCTGCACTGAATATAAGAAGAAAAGAAAGTATAAGTACCCCAATGGATCGTAATGTAAATTTGTTCATAAAAAATCCCCCTTCGTTTACTAAACTAATTATAACTAATTATAACTAGTTATAACTAGTTATAATTGAATATAATTTGAACGATATAGTTGTTTTTAAAAACTAGGAGAAATATTCTTTTCTTTGTTACAATGAAGGAAGAAAGTGAGGAATCGTCTATGGATCATCATTCCTACACAACGGAAGAAGTAGCAAAGCGATTAAAAGTATCAAAACTAACTGTATACGACTTAATTAAAAAAGGAGAACTGCCTTCTTATAGAGTTGGTAGACAGATGCGCATTGATGCAGCTGATTTAGAACAATATATAAAGCAAATGAAAACAGGGAAGGTACAATTTACTCCTGTAAAGAAGGACGAAATTAGTAGTTCGAATACACGCATCATTAGTGGTCAAGAACTAACGTTAGATATGTTGGCAAAGCATATAGAAAATCGATTGCCAAATTCTAATATATTGAGAGCGTATCAAGGTAGTTTAACGAGTTTAGTGAAGATGTACCAAGGAGAAGGAAGCGTCGTTAGTTTACACTTATTTGATGGTGAAACGGGTACATATAATGTTCCTTACGTAAAACGTATTTTAGTTGGACAACCATATATTATGATGAATTTATTAGCAAGAAATGTTGGGTTTTATGTGCAAAAAGGGAATCCACAAAATATAAAAACATGGGCTGATTTAGCTCAGTCATCTATACGATTTGTAAATCGAGAAAAAGGTTCTGGTATTAGGGTGTTAGTGGATGAGCAATTGCGAATTCAAAAATTAAGTAAAGAAGATATTAACGGGTATGAATGGGAAGAATCGAATCACCTTGGCGTTGCCTCGCAAGTCGCGAATGGAAAAGCTGATATTGGGGTAGGATCAGAAAAGTTTTCCCAAATTGTGAACGTAGACTTTATTCCAATAATGAAAGAACAGTATGATTTAGTACTTCTGAAGAATAAAGAAAATGAGGAACTTATTGAGGTTATAAAAGAGGTTTTGCAATCTGAAGAGTTTCACAATGAATTAAAAGCAATTGGTGGATATGATATAAGCAAAACAGGCCAAATTATATATGAAACAAACTAAAAGGCTGCTTGTCTATAAGACGAGCAGCCTTTTCTATATATAAAGGGGTTGGGGGAAACAAAGTGTTAAATAAGACTTTGAGCAAGTGCATAAATGAATGCAGTAAGAAGAGTAGCTCCACTTGCAAGTCCGATAAAGTCTGATTTGTTGAAAGTAATGTTGTTCATTATAATCTCTCCTTATTTGTTTAATGTAGTTGCAACTGCTTTTGCATCGATAAGTGCGGATAGCACCATGCCCATTGTATTGAAAAATTTGTTTGATTTCATTTTGTTCATCATGCGTATCCGCTCCTTTTCGAATTGTTGTTGCCCTGCTTTCTGTCTTAATTATATGAAATATAGCAGCCTGCAACTATCGAATTGGCTTACGTAAGACTTACACTTTTGTAAGAAAAAAAGACATTCGTGTAAGAATGTCTTTTAAAGCATATTGATATGATGATGTGCTTCAATTGTTTTTAAAAAGCTTCGCATCGAATTGGTCATGTAACTATCTTTACGGCGTATGAAAACAGTTGAAATACTACCATATTTCTCCGGAATTGGATGACAGTGTACTTTACCTGCTGTAGAAAGGTGCTGCACCGCAGACTGGGGGACGAGTGTAATCCCAAGACCGAGCGCTACGCTATTTAATATAGTTTCTAATATGTTAAACTCCATAATTCTTTTTGGTAGCAAACCTTCATCTTTAAGCCATCGTTCAAGCTTGGAACGGTATCCACATCCTTGATTAAAAACGAGTAGGGGCGTCGTAGTAAATTCTTCTATATGAAAAGCTTTATTTTGTGTAACAAGCATTAATTTCTCAGTACTAACATCGTATTGTTCAATTAGTGGATGTTTAATAGGACCTGATATAAAGGCGCCATCTAATTGGTGATCGAGTACTTCTCTAATAAGCTCTTCCGTTAGACCAGCTTGTAATGATAAATCGACATTTGGATAGCTTTTGTAGTAAGAAGACAAAATGGTAGGCAATGTACTGACTGTTTCGACTGTACCGATTTTTAATATGCCAGATGGTGTTTCACTATCTAAAAACACTTGTTTTAGCTCTTCAACATCTTGCGAAATTTTATGAACGTAAACGAGCATTTTTCTTCCTTCAGCTGTTAAAGTCATGCCTCGCTTATGACGGTAAAAGAGAGGTGTTTTCAGCTCGTTTTCTAATTGTTTAATACGTGCGGTTACATTTGATTGTACGTAATTTAATTCCTTTGCTGCGCCGCTTACACTACCGCGGTCGGCAACGCTCTGGAAGATTTGTAAGTCTCGTAATTCCATTTTATGCTCCTCCTTGATGTTAACTATCATTATAAATGATAGTTAACATCATTTTGAATCATTTTACGTGATATATTTTTTCTTTTACAATTCTCTTTGTGCAAATAGAAAGAAGCGGGGGATTGTGGTGAGAAAAGGTCAAATGATAATAGGTGCTTTGGCATGTTTAATTGCAAGTATGTCATGGGGAGCGATGTTTCCGGTTGCTGATCATGCTCTAGAATACATAGATCCATTTTATTTTTCGTTTATTCGTTATGGTGCGGTAGCAATTGTATTGATTGTATTATTGCTAATGAAAGAAGGAAAGAAGGCATTTCGCTTAGAAGGAAGAGGGAAGTTACTCGTCTTTTTTGGAACAATGGCTTTTACCGTATATAATGTATTAATTTTTCTAGGACAAATGTTAATGGGAAAATCAGGTGTAATGGTAGCTTCTATTATGGAGGCGCTTATGCCAATGATTTCAATTTGTATTTTATGGGGATATAAAAATATAAAGCCGAAGAAATATATGATAACGAGCATGATTATTGCGTTTGTAGGGGCTGTATTTGTTATTACGAAAGGTGATATGAGTTTCTTTTTAACATTGAAAGATAACATGTTTTCGCTAGCATTTATATTTGTTGGTGTTGTAGGATGGGTTATTTATACGATGGGTGGTCAAACGTGTAGCGATTGGTCAACATTACGCTATTCTACTTTGACATGTGTATTGGGTACAACTGTCACAGGGATTATAACTGTGGTCATTACAGTGCTTGGATATGTATCTGTTCCAAGTATGGAAACGATTTCTATTGTGAAGTATGATTTGTTATTTATGATGACATTACCAGGTATCGTAGCACTACTTGCTTGGAACTACGGTGTGAAAATCTTATCATCCATTAATGGTATTTTATTTATTAACTTTGTGCCAATTACTACTTTAGTTATTATGATGATGCAAGGGTATAAAATAACAACATTTGATATTGTAGGAACATTATTTGTTATTGCAGCGCTTATTCGTAATAATGTTTGTCAGAGAAAAGAAGAAAATATAAATAAACAAATTTTGCAAGAAAAGCAATTGCGTCAAGCTGTTTAATAGGCAACTGGAGGATTTTATATGTTAGAAAGTTTATTGTTTTTCTTTGCTGCTGGAGTAGCCTGCGAGCTTGCAGCAATTAATCGAAACGGTCGTAAAAATATAAAACAACAAGCTGAATTGATACAGCTTTTAAAAGACTTGAAGGAAAGAAAAAATTAAAAAGACGACCGGGCATAGACGGTCGTCTTTTCTATTATTATTTATATAAAGGGGAAAGGGGACACGAAGTTATAGTGTAGCAGCGTAAATGAAAGCAGTAAGAAGAACCGTGCCGCTAGCTAGTCCTAAAAAATCTAATTTATTAAAAGTGATGTTGTTCATAATGCATTCTCCTTACTTGTTTAATGTAGAAGCAACAGCTTTTGCATCGATAAGAGCGGAAAATACCAAGCTCATTGTATTTAAGAAATTGTTCGTTTTCATTTTGTTCATCATATAGATCCGCTCCTTTTCAAATGGTTGTTGTTACTTTCTGACTTAATTGTATAAGATAGTGGAGGGAGCCGCTATCGAATTAGCTTACAAGAAAATTACACTTTTGTAAGAATTGAAATTTAACAATAAATACTTATTTTTATTACCAACTCCTAAAACTTAGTGTTATAATCGTTGTAAGAAAATGATTATACTTCGGATATTCAGAAAGGAACGAAACAAATGTATAAACCAATTACATTTTCGTTGAAATATATATTTAAAATGGCTGGGAAGGTAGAAGTACAAGGGAGAGAGAAATTACCAAAAGGTGGCCCTTACGTTGTTGCGTGTACACATACAAGTTTTATGGATGTTTTAATGTTAGCGGCAGGAATGTACCCAACCCAAATTCATTACATGGCAAAAAAAGAATTGTTTGAAGGGAAATTTAAAAATTGGTTTTTTAAAAATGTAAATGCATTCCCTGTAGACCGTGCGAATCCAGGGCCAAGCACATTAAAAATTCCATCACGTTTATTAAAAGAAGGAAAAGTAGTAGGGATTTTCCCGAGTGGGACGAGGTCATCAGAAGACGTTTCACTAAAAGCTGGGGCTGTTACGATTGCAATGCGTTCTAACGTTCCGTTAATACCGGCAGCTTATGTTGGTCCATCAAGTATAAAAGAATTGATAAAAGGAAAAAAAGCGCGATTAGTTTTTGGAGACCCAATCCAAATCGATGCTGAAGAACAAATAGACCGAAAAACGGCTATGAAAATGATGACAGATGAATTAAATGCAAAGTTTGAAGAACTAAAGGAAGTTTTGCAGCCGAATCAAAAATAAGAAAAGACGATCGTGCATAGACGGTCGTCTTTTCTATTATTATTTATATAAAGGGGAAAGGGGACACGAAGTTATAGTGTAGCAGCGTAAATGAAAGCAGTAAGAAGAACCGTGCCGCTAGCTAGTCCTAAAAAATCTAATTTATTAAAAGTGATGTTGTTCATAATGCATTCTCCTTACTTGTTTAATGTAGAAGCAACAGCTTTTGCATCGATAAGAGCGGAAAATACCAAGCTCATTGTATTTAAGAAATTGTTCGTTTTCATTTTGTTCATCATATAGATCCGCTCCTTTTCAAATGGTTGTTGCCCTGTTTCTGACTTAATTATATGAAATGTTGCGGAGAGTCACTATCGAATTAGCTTACAGGAAAATTACACTTTTGTAAGAAAAACGAATGAAAGTGTCATGATGAGAAGATTTGACATATGTTCATGTGATTCATTAAGTTAAAAGTAGAGGTGAGTGTATGGCTAATATTAAAGATATTGCAAAGATGGCTGGGGTTTCAGTTACGACTGTTTCGAGGGTATTAAATGATCATCCGTATGTAAGTGAAGAAAAAAGGAAAGTTGTTTTAGAAATAGTTGAGAAATTGAATTACTCGCAAAATGCAAATGCTGTTCATTTATCAAAAGGGAAGACGAATATTGTTGGCGTGATTTTACCTTATATTAATCATCCGTCTTTTGATGCGATGGTGGGTGGAATGATGGAAGTTGCGTTAGCTCATAATTACAGGGTGCTTCTTTGTCAAACGAACTACAATAAAAAAGAAGAAATGAAAAGTTTACATATGTTGAAAACAAAGCAACTAGACGGTCTTATCATTTGTTCTCGTGCTAATGAGTGGGAAACTATAGAGCCTTATGCAGCGTATGGGGCGGTTATTGCTTGTGAGGATAATGATATTGAAAGCATATCGAGTGTATATACAGATCATTTTAATGCCTTTCAATTAGGGATGAGTTACCTTATTGAAAAAGGTTATAAGAAGATTGGATATTGTACGGGAAGAAAGTTAGGGCCAAGTAGTAAGAAACGTTTTGATGCTTATAAACAACAGCTACAATTAATAGATGAAGAAGTGATGGAAGATCGGATTTTCACAGAATGCTTTACGTTAGAAGATGGTGTAAGAGTTGCACATCAATTCAAGGAGATGGAGAATCCTCCTGAAGCATTAATAGTGGCAGGAGATGAAGTTGCTATTGGGATCATGACAGAAGTTGAAAAATTAGGTATTGAAGTTCCTGAGGATTTAGCGATTATTGGTTTTGATAATCAACCGATTTCTCAAGTTTTACAACTGACAACCATTGACCAAAATTTAAAGGGAATAGGTAAGACGGCTTTTGAAATGTTTTATAGGCAAGTAAGTGATGAGGGTTCTAAACAAGAAAAGATGGAAATTCCGTATAAACTTGTGGAACGCTCGACGGTTTAGTATTTATCCGTTATGTGTATAATCACATAACGGATTATTTTTTGAAATGTCTTTGACAGGAAACGCGTTTCATACTTTATAAAAGAGTTACACCGGTCTGTAATAATCCATGGATTCTTTTCAAGTGCTAAAACAATGAATAGAATTTGGAGGAATATGCATGAATGAACTTTTATTAAGTATGAAAAAATATGTAGAGGATGACGAAAAGATTTTAGCGTTTGTCGTAGGGATATTTGAAAAGGATGACTTTACTTTATGTTATCAACATGGGATTTTTGTTGCCACTACTAGACGTCTTCTATTTTACGGGAAATTTTCGTGCTATCCTGCGATATTTGAAGAGTATTCATATTTGCATATAGATGACATAGATTTCCGTCCATATTTCGAATGTACTTGTAATCGTGAAACCATTAGAGCTAAGTATATTCAGAGTGGGAATGTGGAGCGCTTTGTCCGTACAGTTAGAGCGAATATGAATAATTAATCACCCCTTTGTTTAAACATAATATCTTGGTCTTTGTGAGGGAAAATGCGGAATAAAAACAACTTCTAAACCTCTAGGAGATAGTGATACAATGTCAAATGGGGGGAGGTATGAACTATGGTTAATCAACGTATAAAGGAAATAACACTAATTACAATTGGTTCATTATTATTCGCAATTGGTATTAATTACTTTGCAATTCCAAACCGTTTATCAGAGGGTGGAATTATTGGTTTAACGGTTGTTACGTACTATTTATTTGATTGGTCACCAGGAATTGTGAATTTTGGTTTGAATGCAATTTTATTAGCTGTAGGTTATAAATTTTTTGATAAGAAAACGATGGTTTACACAATTATAGGTATTGTGGAAACCTCTTTGTTTTTATATGTTACAGAACATATCGAATATCAAGTAAATAGTGATACGTTACTAGCAGCTTTATTTGCTGGTGTATTTGTAGGTATCGGATTAGGCTGTATGTTCAAAGCTGGAGGTACATCAGGAGGATCGGCAATTTTAGCTCGACTAGCAAATCAATATTTAGGTTGGAGCGTTGGTAAAGGCGTACTTATTATTGATATCGTTGTAATTGCGGGTTCTGTATTTATAATAGGACAAGAAAAGGCAATGTATACACTTGTAGCTGTATTTGTCGGAGCGAAAGTAATTGATTTCATCGTGGAAGGTATGGATACAAAAACAGCTGTTACAATCATTTCAAATCAACCGGATTTAATACGTGAAACTATTACAAAAAACATGACACGCGGTGTCACTGTATTAGAGGGACGCGGCGGATATACTGGTAAAAATAAAGAAGTTTTATATATCGTTATTAATAAACAAGAGCTTGTTAAGTTAAAGCAAGTTATTAGTAGAGTTGATGAAGATGCCTTCGTTGTCATTCACGATGTGCGTGATGTACTTGGCGGTGGCTTTAAAGCAAGCTAAAAGGTGAACGAGAAAATTCGTTCATCTTTTTTTTATCCCGCATTAACGGGCAGTAGAACTCCCACCTCAAAATTCAGCTGGAGCAAAGAAGTTAGGTGGGAGATCAACTGCCCGTAAACGCCCGATTGGTGAGGGCTGATTAAAGTTTCACTTTATTCTTACAAAAATGTAAGGGTAATGTAATGGGATTGAATGGTAGATTAAATTCCTGCTCTTTAGAATGGATGTATAAGTATCCTGTAGAGGAGGAAGATCAGTATTATGAAGAAAAAAATAATTACTACTGTAATAGCCATGGTAGTGATAGTAGTAGTATTACTACCTACGAAACTTGGACCGGTTATTGATAAATATAATCCGCTTTATACGACGAAAGAATACTATACAATTGTGGATGCGATTGGTCAGCATGTCGGTGATGAATGGTATGAATATGAATTTATTGCATTTGATGAACGTGGAAGAGAACAAAAAATAAAGAAGACTGTTAAGCATATGTTAAAGAGAGATGAAGCATTAAAGGTGTACGCAAAAGGACGCTACGGCGAGGCAATTGAAGAAATTGAAGCTGGAAATATTCCTATTAATGCGAAGAGTAAACTTTTAACGATGAGATAGCGAATTATACCCCCGCCTATTTTTTGTCGAAAATAAAAATACTAGGTAGGGGTATTTTAGATTCGTGAAAAAGCCTTAGTCCATATGGACTAAGGCTTTTCTTATTATATAAGGGGGAAGGGGGTACATTGTAGTAGCATGAGTGAAAGGTATAAGAAGAGTCGGCTACTAGCAATGTAATTTGGTTATGTGAGTATTCTTCTTATTTGGCTTACTTTCTAACCTTATTGTACAAAGTATAGGTAAGGGGAACTATCGAATTACATTACACATAGCTTACAAATATGTAAGACTCCTGTAATGCAATTCGATAGTTAAAAGATAGTAAATTTAATATAGTGTAACTAGAAAGTCTCATTTTATTACTTTCTGATTCGCAATGTTAATGAAGAACGAAAAACCAACTAACTTTGAATAGCCCTCATCTTAGCTTAAGATGAGGCCTTTTTTCAAACCTTACAACATTGTAAGGTTTACGTAAGTTAATTCGATAGTAAATTTGTCATATTTTTTGCATAATAGATACAAATAGATAAAAAATAATTAGGGATATATTAAGAAGGGAGAAAACTGGGATGCGTAAAGAAGAAGTAGTGAAGTTTCCAATTAAAGATTTCTGTAGCTACTTTACTGTTGCCGTAGTATGTATTGGATTATTTGATATAATAACAAATTTAATTGTTAACTAATATAGATGATAAAACAAGAAGGAAGACCCTTTCTTGTTTTTTTTATGGGGGCATAAAGATGAAATTGATTGATAGCCATATACATGTTGATCAATATGAGAATGAAGAGAAAAGTAGATTATTTATAGATGTGGAAAACAGTAAAGAGATACAAGGGCTTATTGCAGTATCTATGAATTATCAATCATGTCTAGAAACTTTATCTTTAGCAAAGCGATATCCTTTTGTACATCCAGCAATAGGTTTTCATCCGGAGCAGCCGATTCATAAAGAGGAATGTGAGAAAATTTATAAATTAATTGAAGATCATGTAGATGAAATTGTTGCGATTGGTGAAGTGGGACTCCCATATTATTTAAGGAAAGAAGATGAAAATATTGCTATTGATCCATACATAGCGGTGTTAAAAAAGTTTGTGGAACTAGCTAGTAAATACGATTTACCAATTATATTGCATGCGGTTTATGAAGATACTGACACTGTATGTGGTTTACTTGAAGAATATAAAGTTTCGCGTGCACACTTTCATTGGTTTAAAGGAAGTGAAGAGACAATGAAACGGATGATGAGGAACGGTTATTATATTTCCATCACACCGGATGTTTTACATAAGGAGAAAATTAGAAAAATAGTTTCGTATTATCCGCTTGAATATATGATGGTAGAAACAGATGGGCCGTGGGAATTTCAGAAGGATACGATGAAACATCCTTATATGATAAAAGATGTATTACAAGAAATTAGTATAATAAAAAAAATATCAGTAGAGAAAGTTACTGAGCAAATATATGCGAATACGGTGCGATTTTATAAAGTTAGTGAGTCATAAAAAAACACCAAGCATCTCGCTTGGTGTTTTTTTTATGACTCTAATTTTTTCGCACGTCTTAATAATAAAAGAAAGACAATTATAATGAACCCAATTATAAGGAAGAACCCATATTGTTTTATATAATCAATTATGTCATTCGCACTTGTTGGTTTTTCAACGTGAATGCCTTCTTTATTAGTAGTAATATGAATATCTTTCATTTTTACTTCATTCATGTCTTTTTGTAAATCAATCCACTCTATGTTTGGAATACTTTCTAGTTCTTTTAATACTTCTTTTAATGGTTCAACGCCCAAGTAAGGATGATAAAATGCACCGATAATTCCATCAGATAGTTTAGTGATAGATAAAGCACGTTCTTTCATTTTTGCTATAGCTTGTGGCTTCCCTTCTTCAATAAAGCCAACAGTTTCAGGAATTAATTTCATCCCATGCAAAAATGACGGTGTACTTATATAAGCTGGTGAGTGCATTGATTTCCAAGTTGTATCGTTTAGTTGTATTTGTCCTACATAAGTTGAAAAATATTGTGATAGTATTTCATATCCTTTTTGAGACATTGTATAGTGCGGAGCTTCAAAGGCAACTGGATATAATTTAGCTTCTACAAGCTCTGTAATCCCTTTTTCAATATGATCTTTAATATATTTTTCTTCGAAGGCTTTCCCGTTTTTTACGTATTTATTATAGTCTTCTGTAGACTGAAAATCTTTTTTTGTTTTTGATTTTTCATGGTTTGGTTGGCGAATTGGTTGATCTGTTTTTACATCCCAAAATTCAAAACCTTCGCCAGTTTCACTATCATAAAACTGATGTGTGTAACCATGCATAACGATAGACCCACCATTATCTTGCATAAAGTGTAAAACATCGATTAATTCAGAGTTATCCTTTAAATGTACTGTTTTTCCTGTGTCTGGATCTTTGTAAACAGGGATAACGGTAATCATATAAGGGAGCTTTTTCTCTTTTAGTAATTCAGCGATTTCTTTTAATTGCTTTACATCTACAGCTGGATGAACGTCTTCAAGACGTAAATAAGCTGAAGTTTTATTTGTTTCAGGTTTTTGTCCGAAATAAGAAAATAACATTTCACCGACGTAATGAGACATCCAATCGAAAAGGTTTGGAGTTGCAACATAATAGGATGTTCCTTGCTGAATGATTAACGGATGAGTTCCATCAGCACTCAAGGCGTAAGCAAGAGTTGTTCCTTTTGTTTCAATTTTCTTCATTAAGCGTTCTTCATGTAATTCATTTTTTAACTGGTTAGTCGGATATTCTATAGTGTGAATTCGTATATCGGTTTCTTTCGAGGTAATGAAAGAAAAACGATTAGATAATTGTTCAACATTTTGTCCTAAAACTAATATGGGACCTGAGAAGTTTTCTAGAAATTGTTTTGCTGCAATAGAAAAATCTTCTTTTTTCTCTCCGATATAAACAATATGTGTATAAGAAGATGATTCAGTACTTTCCTTTACTTCCTTTAAGCTTTTTACTGTTATATCTTTTGTAAAGTGCCCTAACTGAGTATTAAGGATTTGTACATTGTTTGTAATTTTGTTGTCTTCTGTACTATACAAAACGAGTACTTTTGATTTTGATGATGTTTGTGCAGAGGTATGTATAGGAATGAGTAGTAAAATGCTGAAAAAGATTAGTAGAGTTCTTTTCATTTATTTATGCTCCTATTCTATATATAGAATTCAATTTACAATTATATACAAGAAATAAGTTATAGTCCATGTAAGTTACATTTTTGCACGTATTTACCATATGTTTTTTCGCAAAATCGGTCTAAAGCATGATGATAATATGTATAGTAATTTGCTATGATTGAAAGGTAAGAGAATGATAGAGTGTTGGTAATTGTAAAAGGAAGGCTGAAAGGGGACAAATTTCAGCGGAGAAAGAGGTAGAGGTAGTGAAGAAATTCTTTGTAGGATTTTTAGTTGTTCTTGGAGTGTATTTATATTTCCAAGGAAAGTCTGAAGGAATGGGTAAGCTAATGAATGAAACAAGCTATGTTGATTCAGAAGAAGCAAAACAGATGAAACAAATCATTATAGAGGAAGCAAAGAAAGTAAACCTTCCGGAATGGATACCTCTTACAATTGCCGAACATGAAAGTAGGTTAAATCCAAGAAGTGTTGGAGATAACGGAACTTCATTCGGATTGTTTCAATTACACCGCGGTGGTGGGCTTGCGCCAGATCATTTAACTGATGAAGAGCTGAAAGATCCACGTACAAATGCGCAAATTGCAATGCCGCATTTAATGAAAGGTTATAAGCGCGGGGTGCAAAAAGGTTTGACTGATTTTGCATTACTGAAATATATAGCGAATACATCTGGATGGCCAGGGAATTTAGGACCAGAGTGGACGGATAACAATATGAAGTATAACATCGGATTAGAGGATGTATACTATCGAAATAAAGGTGTAATCAAAGAGTAGGTTTTCTATACCTACTCTGTTTTTTTATGAATAATTTCATCCTTTTCTTTCGTGAAATACTGCGCTAGTTGTATTTTCACATCTTCTAGTTTTGTAGAAACTTGCGGTATTTTATATCCTACATACAACGGTGAAACGACAAACCTAGGAACAACTTTACAAATGATTTTCCTGTTTAAGTAATAGAAGAATAAGTTATAACTACTACATCCTTTATGGAAATCTGTCAGTATGTAACGTACAGTTTGCTGAATATAATTGGCCATTTCATCTATAAATGCAATATCTTCAATGATGATATTAAATTCAGTAAAGCCGATAATAGGACGCTCTGAAATATTGAGTTCAATGCGTTCATTTTTTTGAACAATTACCCCTTGGAAATTTGCTTCCTCAATATTTTCAAGATAGTCTACATGTTTCATTCCGATAATTTGCATATGTGCATGATGCAAACTTCCGCCTGAAAATGGACCATGATTTTTGTATAAAATCACAGAAGTGAATTCTTCATTTTCCTGTAAGTTTAACCAATGGAGAATAGAGAAGCGAATTAGTTTTCTCATATGTTCTTCTGTATATGTTGCGATATGGTCTTCGCAATTATCTGTTTCGATTAGCACGGTTTGAAAGGTATCCTTTAATGTAGGAAATTTATTTTTTAACCAAATAATAGAGCCCTCAGTTGCTAAAATATCCGTTAAATTTTCTCTGTCACAAAAAGGACATGCAGCGCTTCTGTTCCGAATGCTTTCTGGTTTTTGTTTACCGATATCGTTTAAAAAATATAGTTGTTGTGTATCCATTTGTATATGCCCCTTTAAAATATATGTAAAAATCCCGCTTAATACATTCGGGAAAAGGAGAAGGAAATCCTTTAAAGGGAATAGGGAAAAATAAAAGACAAGATATCCTCATTGCAATAGGGTACCTTGTCTTTTATTTTTTCTTTAATAGTGTGTATGGATAATATAGAGCATTTTCATTTTGTTTCTTTTTTCTATTTTTTATTGTGTATAAGGCAATTGCTGTACTTGCGATTACAATAATGGCTTTCTTCATATTCATATACCCCTTTTTATTGTTGGTTTAATTCTTGGCTAACTGCTTTCGCATCAACTAAAGCATGTAAGATCATTTTTACCATGTTCATCATAGTTCTTTCCTCCCTTTTATAGTTCGTTTAGTTCTTTTACAACTGCTTGTCCGTTCACTAATACCTCAAAGATTGCTTTTACGATTTCTTTCATCATGATTGTTTCCTCCTTGTTTTTGTCTCTCTTGTTTATATCTTTATTGTATAGGGAGGCATCTTTTCGTACTATCGCTTTCCATTACGTGAACATAACAGTTTTGTAAGATTTGATGTCACTTATTGAAATGTTTAGTCTATCTTCATTATTTTCAGAAAAATGACTATTCAAACATAAATCGGGGAAGTATAATAAAGAAGTAAGTATTAAATTCCGTACGAAAGGAGTGAATGAGATGAAATGTTCTTTAGCTACGCGCGCAAAATTTTTAGATTATATCTATATTTGTCGTGCGATTTTTCATGATGCAGTTGTTAACGGGATACGTATGCCCTTTTTTAACAATTGCATAGTAGCTATTGAACGATAGAAGTCTCTTCACCCATTTTTGATAAACGTGTGAAAAGGGAGCTATTTGGCTTCCTTTTTCTATGACAAAAACCATGGGGAATGTTTCTTCCCCATGGTTTTTTATATTGAAAGGAGTACGGAAAATGACAATTTGTAGTGTAAATAATGTAAAGAAATCTTTTGGTGGAAACATCATATTTGAAAATATATCGCTTGAAATAAAGAATGGAGAACGTATTGGATTAGTTGGTCGTAACGGTAGTGGGAAGACAACTATCTTTCAGCTTCTAACAGGAATGGAGAGTTTGGATGCAGGAGCCATTCATATGAAGAAAGGTACATGCATCGGTCATGTAGCACAAATTCCAAAATTTAATAATGAAATGAATGTATATGATGTATTAAGCTCCGCTTTTAAAAAGGAAAAAGAGTTGGAGATAGAAATGCATGCTTTAGAAAAAAATATGGTGGAAGAACAGGAATCATCTGCTTTACAAAAATTGATGGAGAGATACGGAGTAATTCAAGAAAGGTACGCGTTTCTCGGTGGTTATGAAATAGAAGCGAATATTATGAAGGTAGCAAATGGTCTACAGGTGACGGAACTATTTCCAAGATCATTTATGGAGTTAAGTGGTGGAGAACAAACAAAAGTAAGCCTTGCGTATATGCTATTGCAGAAACCAGATCTACTTTTGTTAGATGAACCAACAAATCATTTGGACTTATTTGCAGTCGAGTGGTTAGAGCAATTTCTAAAAGAATATACAGGAACAGTTATGGTCATTTCGCATGATCGCTATTTCCTTGATGAAGTTGTAACGAAAATTTTTGATTTAGAAGATGGAGAAATTCACGTATATCATACGAACTATTCACAGTTTGTTGAGGAAAAGGAAGAAAGGCTGCTTCAAGAATTTCAAGCGTATCAAGAACAGCAAAAGAAAATAAAGAAAATGAAAGAAGCAATTAAGCGTCTACGTGAATGGGCAAATCAAGCGAATCCGCCGAATGAAGGATTGCATAAGAGAGCCAGAAATATGGAACGTGCATTAGAGCGCATAGAGAAACTAAAGAGACCCATTTTGGATAGAAAACAGATGGGACTTCAGTTTGAAGGGCAAGAGAGAAGCGGGAAAGATGTTGTTGTAATGAAAGAAGTGAGTAAAGGATTTGATGAACGGTCTTTATTCGAGAAAGTAAATTTGCATATTCGTTTTCAGGAGCGCGCAGCTATCGTTGGACGTAATGGTACAGGAAAGACTACGTTATTAAAACTATTACTAAAAGAAATGCAGCAAGATGCTGGAGAAATTCGGATTGGTAGTAGTGTGAAAATTGGTTATTTATCGCAACATGCGTACGGGAATATGAAGAACAATGTATTGGAAGCTTTCAGAGATTGCGTGGCTGTAACAGAGGGAGAAGCAAGACATATATTAGCTCGTTTCTTATTTTATGGTCCAGCTGTTTTTAAGAAAGTAACGCAACTTAGCGGTGGAGAAAAAATGAGGTTAAGGCTCGCGCAACTTATGTATCAAGATGTTAACTTTCTTATTTTAGATGAACCGACGAATCATCTTGATATTGAATCAAGGGAGGTTTTAGAGGAGGCCCTTGAACAATATAATGGGACGATTTTAGCTGTTTCACATGATCGTTATTTCTTAAATAAATTGTTTGAAAAGACATATTGGATTGATGAGCACAAATTATTTGAGTTTGCAGGGAACTATGCATGGGCTCGTCAAAAGTGGGAAGAAAGAATTGAGAAACAGGTAGTAAAACAGAAGCAGCAACAGCAAGGGAATAAAGCGTTAGAAGTAATGCCTATAAAAAAGAAGAAGTCTAGGGATTTAGAGGCAGTTGAAAATGAGTTAGTGCATATAGAAGAAGATATATATGCACTCGAATGTAAAATGGAAAATGTAGTTGATGTTGAAATGCTTGAACAATTATATGAAGAAAAAATGAAAAAAGAGTTTTTACGAGCGGAGTTATATAATGAGTTAGAGAATATTGTGGAGTAAAGAAAATAGAATGAAAAAGAGCAAGTTGTTTCCTCATATTTTGGGGGAGGGCTTGCTCTTTTTAGTATAATGAAAGTAGAAAAATTGGTATAATTTTCTTGCTGCTGTGATAATAGAATGAACTTTAGGTCACTAAAACGTGGGGAGAATTTTATGTTAGGATATGCGCGGATTGCTACAATCGTCATGATTTGCTTAGTTTACGCAAATCATGTTTCACGTGAAACAGAAAATTTACAAATTTTTGTCGGTATTGCACTTTTTATTTATATTGTGAATCATATTTTGCTTGTAAAAGCAAAAGGGAGTAGGAAACTTGTTTTTTATACCTTGCTCACAAACGGTATTGTCACAGCGTTATTAGGGTTTTTATTTCCCGAGACATGTTTGTATTTAATTATATTTGGAATTGATGCGGTAGGATTATTTATTCATGATTGGCGTAAAAGGATGACTTATTTTTTTATCGCTTTTTTCTTTCTTTGTTGGTTTATAAATATACTACATACGTATCAACATACAGAGAGTCTGGAATTGGAGAGTAATGCAATTAACTTTATGTTTATCATTTTCAGTGCTTTAGCTGGAAACTTAATAAAAAAACTTACAGCTGCTCGGCAAATGGTAGATGAGCAATATGGGGAATTAGCATTATCTCATACAGCTTTAAAAGAAGCACATGAGCAATTACGTCTATATGCAAAAGAGGTAGAAGAATTGACAGCTGTTCGGGAGCGAAATGATATTGCCCGAGAAATTCATGATACTGTTGGTCATAATATGACGGCATTACTTGTTCAGTTACAACTGGCGGAGGTTTTATGGAAACAAAAATCGGACGCTACAGAAGAGGTTTTACATACATGCCATGGGTTAGCTAGAAAATCACTTCAAGAAGTGAGAGCTTCTGTGCATGCCTTAAAAGAGGAAAGTAAACTAGGGAACATAATAGAGAATATGCGTGAAATGTTACATGGATATTCTAAAGTGACGAAAGTACAAGTATCTTTTCAATTACAAGGAGATCCGGTTTTGATTCCGTTGTCACTACAGCCTACGTTGCTTCGTATTATGCAAGAGTCTTTAACGAATGCAAAACGTCACGGAAAAGCTAGTTTATGTGAAGTGAGTTTAGTTTGTTCAGTGGAACAAGTTAAGTTATGTATTTTGGATAATGGTATGGGAGTCAATGAAGTAAGCCCTGGATTTGGCTTACTTAATATGAAAGAACGTGTAGAGGAGCATGGTGGAATCATTCAATTTGAGAGTGAAATAGAAAAAGGTTTTCGCCTAAAAATCGAATTTCCACTCCGAGAAAAAACATGGGTAATAGGGGGAGCGTTATGATTCGAATTATGATTGTTGATGATCAATCACTGATTCGTGATGGATTGGCAATGATATTAAATTTACGTCCGGAACTGGAAGTGGTAGGGACGGCTAGTGATGGGGATGAAGTCGTACAAAAGGTGAAACAATTACAGCCTGAAATTATTTTGATGGATATTCGGATGCCTCGTATGAATGGTGTTGAAGGAACTCGTTTAGTTAGAGAAAAGTTTCCTTATATAAAGGTTCTTATGTTAACAACTTTTAGTGATAGTGAGCTTATTTTTGAGGCATTAGAGCAAGGAGCGAGTGGTTATTTATTGAAGGATATGGAGACAGATGCAATCGCGCAAGCAATTTTAACGGTGCATAGTGGCGGGGTTGTGCTTCCTCAGGATATAACAGCGCAAATTACAGAGGAATTAAAAAAGACGAAAGTGGCAGTAGAGTGTAACCCACCAGAACAACTAAAACAATTAACTGAGCGAGAAGTAGATGTTTTAAGAGCAATTGGACTGGGGTTAAATAATAAAGAGATTGCCGAAAAGCTATTTATTACAGAGGGAACTGTTAAGAATCATGTTTCTAATTTGATTAGTAAGCTAGAACTGAGAGATCGAACACAAGCAGCAATATACGCAGTAAGGTATGGCGTCACGATGTACACATGACTTTTGGCATATATAAGTGTGAAAAAGCAGCAGAATTTGCTGCTTTTTTATTTTGTATTTCTATCTTAAGGGTGATGGAGAGAAGAAGAAATTTTTCTACAATGAAAGTGTAGATGAATACAAAGGGGCTGAATCAATATGTTAGTCATAGATCATATTACGAAATCATTTGGCAAGAAGGAAATCGTAAAGAATGTTTCTTTTGAAGTGAAAAAAGGTGAAACATTTGGATTGCTTGGACCAAACGGAGCGGGGAAATCAACGACGATATCAATGATTTGCGGGTTAATTCCATACGATAGTGGTGATATAAAAGTTGGTGGGAAATCTGTAAAAGAGTATCCATTAGAAGCGAAAAAGAAAATCGGTATTGTCCCGCAAGACATTGCGCTGTATCCGACACTTTCAGCAAAGGAAAATTTAATCTTCTGGGGAAAGATGTACGGTTTAAATGGAAAAGTTGCAAAAGAGCGGGCAGAGGAAGTGTTAGCTTACGTCGGTTTACAGGATCGGGGAAAAGATAAAATTGAAACATTTTCAGGTGGAATGAAAAGGCGTATTAATATTGGTGCAGCACTTATGCACGAACCAGAGTTATTAATTATGGATGAACCGACAGTCGGGATTGATCCGCAGTCGAGAAATCATATTTTAGAGACTGTTAAAAAGTTAAATGAAAAAGGTATGACGGTCATTTATACGAGTCATTACATGGAAGAAGTTGAGTATTTATGTGAGCGAATTGCCATCGTTGATCATGGAAAGGTAATTGCACTAGGAACGAAAAGAGAGCTATGTAATCGTCTAACAGATGGGTTTATGGTGAAATTGCAATTAAATCGCTACAGTACGGAACTGCTACAAAAGTTGAAGGCACTACCTGTTGTTGAGCGGATTATTTTTGACGAAGATAGTAGCACGATTGATATTGGACTAAATGGTGGCGAGGCAATTGGCATAGTTGTTTCAGAAGTTGTTGAAAACAAAGCTCAAATTTTAAAACTGGAAGTAAAAGAACCGAATTTAGAGGCACTTTTTTTACAATTAACAGGACGTTCACTTCGTGATTAAGGGGGTTAGTACGAGATGAGAAGTTTCATTATTGCATGGAAAGATTTAAAAATCCGTTTAATTGATCGGCGCGGATTTATGATGATGTTAATTATGCCACTTGTATTAACGGCCATTTTAGGTTCAGCATTAAGTAATGTATTTGAGAGTGGTGGACTACCGAAAACAGTAATTGGCTATTATCAAGAGGGAACGGATGAGTTTGCAGATGTCTTTCAAAAAGATGTATTGCAATCTAAAGAAATAAAAGATGATGTGAAAGTAAAGGTAGTTAACTCTCGGGAAGAGCTTGAAGATATGTTAAAGGAAAAGAAAATAGATGTAGGAATTGCCATCCCAAATAAATGGAGCGAACAAGTACAAGATGGAAAATTAAAAGAACCAAAGGTGCTTATAGACCCATCAAAAGATATACAAGCAAAAATTGCTGAGTCAATGATCCGCTCTTTTTCAGAACGTGTTCAAACAGTCGCAGTATCTACTAAAAGTGTTGTAACAGAATTAGCAAAATCTCAGCAGAGTGATGTAGCACAAGTTGCAAAAGAGGTAAGTGGAAGTCTACAGACGATAGCAACTGCAAGTGTGGGTAACATCCAAAAAGGAACGGTAGGCAAAAAAACAGTTGCAGCGATGCAATATTATGCAGCAGCAATGTTAGTCATGTTTTTACTATATAACATAACAGTAGGTGCAAAGTCAGTTGTAACAGAGCAACGAACTGAAACGTTGGCGCGTTTGTTCAGTACACCGACGAGCTCATTTTCAATTTTATTCGGGAAGTTTTTAGGTACATTACTATTTGCCTGTATACAATTTGGAATATTTATAGTTGCTACACACTTTATGTTTCATGTGGAATGGGGCGCAGATGTGTCTCAAATAGTAGTGTTGGGAATTTCTTATGCAATTTGTGTTTCTGGTTTATCTATGTTAATCGCCGCTTTTATTCGTGAGGAAAAAACGGCAGACTTAATGGGGGGAATCGGTATTCAAATACTAGCTATATTAGGAGGATCAATGTTACCGATTTACGTATTTCCCGATACACTTCAAACAGTTGCAAATATTGCTCCGAATAAATGGGCACTTACGAGCTTTTTAAATATTATGTCGGGAACATCTTGGGATGTGCTATTCCCTGTCATTTTAAGTTTATGTAGTGCAGGAATTATCTCCGTTATGATTGGAACGTTACGTTTACGTACGAGATAGGAGGGGAAATGATGAAGAAAGTTTGGGCGCTTTGTTGGCTAGAATTAAAACAAATTTTAATTAAGCCACAAAGTTATATACTCATGTTTGGAATGCCTATTATTTTTACACTCATATTCGGTGGACTTTTAGGCGGAAGTGGGAATGAGAAAGTAAATATTAGTTTAGTAGATAAAGATGGTTCTGTATTATCTGGCAAGTATTATGAGGAAATAAAGAAAAGTGATTTAATTTCTATAGAAAAGGTAACGTATAGGGAAGGGACACAGAGGATCGAAGATAAGAAAGCATCTGGTATAATCATCATTCCGAAAGATTTTCAAAAGAGTATGCTAGATGGAAAAGTAGAAAATATCCAATTTCAAGCCAGTGCTGATTTTACGGGTGGAACTTCTGTAGAGCAAGTATTAGCAAGTGCATTAAAAAAGATGGAGATAGAAGTTAGTGCAGCAAGAGATTTTGAGAAGAAAAGTAACACTTCGTGGGAAACGATGTATGAAACAATTTATACAAAAATAGATCCTGTTTCGATTCAAAAAGAATTGATTTTACACGATGATCAAAAGTTAAATAACGTTACAGGGCGAGCGGCAGGTTTTTCAATTCTATTCGTCATGATTGTCATGTTAAGTGCGACGGGAACTATTTTGAAAGCTAGACAACTTGGTGTTTGGTCTCGTTTATTAGGGGCACCAGTTTCAAAAGTTCAAATACTAGCAGGATATATCCTTTCCTTCTTTTTAATAGGGTGGATTCAATTTGGTGTTTTAATGATATTAACGCATTCATTATTTGATGTGCAGTGGGGAAATTTATTAGGGGTTATTACACTCGTTTCAGTATTGCTATTAGCGGTTATTGGTCTAGCTTTATTATTGGCAAGTATCGTGAAAACAACAGAACAGCAGTCCGCACTAGGGAATATCGTTGTAATTTCAACGTGTATGATTGGTGGTCTTTATTGGCCAATTGAAATTGAGCCTTCATGGATGCAAGCGGCGGCAAATTTTGTTCCGCAAACGTGGGCGATGCGTGGCTTTACTGAGTTAATTGTAAGGGGAGGTACATTAGCTGATATAGGAGGATATATTGGTATACTCATTTTATTTGCAGGAGTATTTTTCGTAATTGGTTTAACAAGAATACGTTATGACTGAAAAAAGAAAGCAGAGTTACAGCTTTACGCGCTGAACTCTGCTTTCTTTTTGTGTGGTATCTTCCCTTGTTGAAATTATAATAGCGATCCCGAGCATAATAAAAAAAGCTAAAAAGAGGACGAACTTTGGGAAGAAAGGGAATAGTAATAACGCCCCGACTATTATGATTGTTAATAATACATAGTGCAGGACATATTGGAATAGGTTGTCCATATTTTCGCCCCCTTCTTGGTAGTTAATTGTTATTATTCTATGCGGGACTATTAGGTAATAGAAGGTGTTTTTTATTTTTTGAAAGACATCAATTAGCAAGGATTGACATAACTAGTGAAAAGGAATAATCTTGAAATTAATTCATACTATTTTTATAGGTAAAGTAAAGATAGTTACAGAATTGGCGTTATGTTACCACTTAATAAAAAAACAGGAAAGTAAGGGTGAGAATTATGCGAAAGGTTTTTAAAGGGTTACTTTTTACGTTTCTTAGTACATCGGTTTTATTAGCAGGATGTGCTCAAGAAGAGACAAGTACAAATGAAGCAACAAAGATGCCGAAAGTAAAAGATGAGTTTATTAAAGCGAGTGACAAAGCAAAAAGTCCAGCAAAGGCAAAAGAAAGAAAGGATACCTTTGTAGTGGGAATGCCGAGCCCTGGCGGGATATTCCTTCCGCATTTTATGGAAAATGGGTGGGATGGTAATATAACACAAGCTATCTTTGCTCCTCTCGTTGGATTGGATAAGGAGGGGAAACCAATTCCAATTCTAGCGAAGAAATGGGATATTTCGGAGGATCAGCTTACATATACGTTTCATTTGAAAGATGATTTAAAGTTTAGTGATAGTTCACCGTTAACAGCGGATGACGTAGCATTTACATTAACTTTACTACATGATCCAACTTATAGTGGTGCAACGGACATAAGCCAAACAGCAATAAAGGGTGGGCAAGCATATAAAGAAGGAAAGGCTACATCTATTGAGGGGATTCAAGTCATCGATCCGAAAACAATTACGATTACAACTGAAAAGGTAAATGCCCAAACATTATCGTTAATTGGTGGAGAAGTTATATCAAAAGCTTATTACGGTAAAGAATATAAGCAAGGGAATTTAGAGTATTTAAAAGAGTTATATGGAAAACCGATGGGAGCAGGAGCTTATAAACTAGATAAATATATTCCAGGTCAAGAAGTTCGTTTTGTAGCAAATGAAAATTATTTTGAAGGTAAACCGAAGATTGAGCACTTTATTTATAAAATTACAAAAGGTGATACGAAGCTGCAACAATTTCAAGCGGGCGAAGTAGATTATGATGGCTTCACGACAAATGCGGAGACGATTGCACAATTAAAAGAGTTAGGCTTTGCTAATGTTAATGTGTATACGGGAAGTTCATACGGTTACATTAAAATGAATTATAAGAAGTCATACTTTAAAGATAAACGTGTACGCCAAGCGTTTATTTATGGATTAGAGCGTCAAAAGGTCATTGATACATATTTCCAAGGATACGCTTCACTCGTTAATGTACCAATTACACCAGTTTCGTGGGCGTATACAGAAGAAGGAATCAATAAATACGAATATAATTTAGAAAAGGCGAAGAAATTGCTCGATGAAGCTGGGTGGAAAGCTGGATCAGATGGTATTCGTGAAAAAGATGGCCAAAAATTGAAGGTAAGTTATTTTGCTTCTTCTGCAAGTAAAATCAATGATGTGATGATCCCCGTTATGAAGGAGGATTATAAAAAGATTGGGGTAGATTTCAATCCTGAATACATGGACTTTAATACGATGATTTCCAAGGTAATTAAAGGAGATTATGATTTAGCGATGGTCTCCACACCGATGATTGATGATCCGAGCGGAACAATTGAGGAGTTTGTTTCGACAAGTAAGCGTAATTATGATGGATATCATAATCCGAAAGTAGATGAATTAGCTAAGCAGGCATTAGAAACATTGGATATTGAAAAACGAAAAGAAATCTATAAAAAACTATATCAAGAGTTAAGTGAAGATCCACCTGTTATTTTCTTAAACAATAGTAAAGTCGTGTCTGCACATAATGCACGAATTCAAGGATTACAAGAAGATAATTATAATGGTATTTTGTTAAGTTTACCTAAATTGAATATTGCTCAATAATTTCGAAAGAATTATCGAAATATTTATATAGAAATAATTGACAAAATATACTGAAAGATATAAGCTAATAACCATAAAGTCTACCGGAAAGGTCGGAATAAGATTGTTACCCCTCAAAAACAACTATTTTTTTATAACCAAAACCGACTTTTCCGATTGGCTATAAAATGTTGCTGTGGGAGGCATACATTAGGCAAGCAGTTCATAAGGTGTAATTATTAAAAAAAAGTTAGGGTGGGGACAATGAAGAAAAAGACAAAAAAATGGGCTGGTGTATTTTCGGTATTACTGAGTAGTTCGCTTGTGTTATCTGCTTGTGGGGGACAGGAGGATACGGCTTCTACAGAACCAGTAAAACAGCAAGATTTAAAAAATATAAAAGTTGAAAATATTGCTGCGACAGATAAGACGAAAGTACCAGATAAAGCGAAGAATAGAAAAGATACGTTAGTAGTTGGCATTAGTAAACCAGGCGGCGTATTTTTACCATATTTCCAACAAAATGGTTGGGATGGAAACGTCACTTCAGTTATTTTTGCATCCCTTGTATCTACAGATAAACAAGGAAAACCAACTCCAGAATTAGCTGAGAAGTGGGATATTTCCTCTGATCAGTTAACATATACATTCCATTTACGTAAAGATTTGAAATTTAGCGATGGTTCACCATTAACAGCAGATGATGTAGCGTTCACATTGACGCTTTTACATGATAAGGCATATGAGGGTGACAAAGACATTTCTCAATATGCTGTTAAAGGTGGTAAAGAATATAAAGAAGGAAAAGCAACTTCTATTGAAGGAATTCAAGTTGTTGATCCACAGACAATTAAAATTACAACTGAAAAAGTTAATTCACAGGCACTAACAGCCTTAGGTGGAGAGGTATTATCAAAAGCTTATTATGGAAAAGATTACAAACAAAATACAAGCTTAGATTACTTAAAAGCGTTATATGAAAAACCGATAGCTGCGGGTCCATATAAATTTGAAAAGTATATCCCAGGGCAAGAAGTGCGATTTGTAGCAAATGAAAATTATTATGCGGGTAAACCAAAAATTCCAAACTTCATTTATAAAATTACTTCTGGTGATACGAAGCTTCAATTATTCCAAACAGGTGAGGTTGACTACACTGGCCTAGGTACTGGTGACGAAGTTCTTGAACAGGCTAAGGCTTTAGAATTTGCAAATATCCAAATCGAAACAGCAGCGTCATTTAGCTATATTTATATGAATAATAATAAGCCGTACTTAAAGGATAAAAAGGTTCGTCAAGCACTTATTTACGGATTAGATCGTAAAAAATATGTTGATACAGCATTGAAAGGATACGGTACGGTAGCTAATGTACCAATTCATCCAACTTCTTGGGCTTATACGGAAGAAGGAGTTAATAAATATGAATACGACAAAGAAAAAGCGAAAAAATTATTAGATGAAGCAGGATGGAAAGTTGGTTCGGATGGAATTCGTGAAAAAGATGGTCAAAAATTAAAGCTTTCTTATTTCGGCCCAAGTTCGGCTAAAGATAGCGATTTATTAATTCCGATTGCAAAAGAGAATTATAAAGAAATAGGTGTAGAATTTAACCCTGAATTTATGGACTTTAATACTATGCTTTCGAAGGTAAACAAAGGTGATTATGATTTAGCTTCTGTTTCGACACCAATTACAAGTGATCCGAGTGAAACAGCTGGTGAATATTTGTCGGGTGTCAATGAGAAGAGTCTTGGTTATAAAAATACAAAAGTAGATGAGTTAATTCAAAAGGGTATTGAAACGGTAGATATTGAAAAACGTAAACCAATCTATAAAGAACTGTATAAAGAATTAAGTGATGATCCACCAGTAATTCTATTAAACTATCGTAGAACAATTACTGGTTATAACGGGAATATAAAAGGAATTGACCCTGAAAAATACAATAGTATTAGTGCAAACTTACCAGCTCTATCTATCGAAAAATAACGAGAAGAATGTATAAGTAGAAGACATTTTTTCATTCGGCAAGTAGTGTGCCGCTTTGAAAAAATGTTCTTCTATTTTAAGCATAAGATTGGAGAGAAAAAGGGTGAAAACATATATCATTCGTAGGCTGTTACAAATGATTCCTACACTGTTGGGGACATCGATTATTATCTTCTTCCTGTTCGCACTTCTTCCAGGAGATTATATTGATTCAAACCCGAAGATTACACCGGAAAGAGCAGCTGAACTTAGGGAATTGTATGGATTGAATAAACCAATTGTTGAGCGATATTTTCACTGGCTAGGTAATGCATTGCAGGGGGACTTTGGTTTTTCTCTTCAATATCAAGAATCTGTAACGTCATTATTAAATAAATTTATATGGAATTCGTTTATTGTTGCGATTATTGCAGTGTTCTTTATTTGGCTAATTGCACTTATTATCGGTGTATTTTCAGCGACAAAGCAACATTCTTTATTCGATAAGCTTGTAACAATTGGTGTATTTGCAGCGATGTCATTTCCTTCATTCTTTATCGGTTTGTTTTTAATTAAAGTGTTTGCGGTTGACTTTAAGCTGTTACCGATAGGCGGGATGATTGATGTTGGGAGTAATTCAACTGGGCTTGCTTACGGAATAGAAGTTGCAAAGCATATGGTTTTACCCGTATTTATTTTAACTCTTCTTGGAGTTGGCTCATTAACTCGTTATTTTAGAACGAGTATGTTAGAGGTTGTACGGCAAGATTACATTCGAACGGCTAGAGCAAAAGGGTTAAAGGAGAAGACCGTTATTTATAAACATGCATTAAAAAATGCAATTTTGCCGGCTATTACATTGCTTGCATTTGAATTACCAGGGTTGTTTTCAGGGGCAATTATTATAGAACAAATTTTCAACTGGCCAGGTATCGGTAATATTCAATTAGAAGCACTTAATTTTCGTGATTATACGGTATTAATGGCATTTACGATGTTTCTTTCGTGTTTGACAATTGTTTCAAACTTTTTAGCGGATATTGTATATGCAGTTGTTGATCCACGTATTCGGTTGAAGTAAGGGGGGGAAAGAGATGGAAACTGTTACAGCAACTACGGAAAAAAAAGAAAAAAAGAAAAGAAGGAATGGATCATCGCCGTGGAGGCAAGCTTTTAAAAGGATAAAGAAAAATAAAATGGCACTTATAGGATTTTACGCATTAGTTTTTATGTTTTTATTTTGTTTTATTGGTCCATTCTTTTCACCGTATGCATCAGGAAAAATACAAGTTACGTTAATTAACAAACCACCTAGTTTTTCTCATTGGCTTGGCACAGATCAATTAGGAAGAGACATTTTAACGAGGCTTATGCAAGCAGGACGGATTTCATTAACAATTGGCTTAGCCTCAATGGTGTTATCCGTTATACTAGGTGCTTTATTAGGAGCGATTGCAGGTTTCTACCGTGGTATCGTCGATAATATTATAATGCGTCTCGCGGATATTTTAATGTCGATGCCAGGATTACCGTTACTTATTATAATGGGAGCTATTTTATCAGAATGGAAAGTACCATCTGATTATCGTCTTTATGTCATTATGATCATTTTAAGTTTAGTAGGTTGGCCAGGACTTGCACGCCTCGTACGAGGTCAAATTTTATCGCTGCGAGAACAATCGTTTATGCAAGCTGCTGATGTACTCGGGATAAACGATTACCGGAAAATTGTATATCATTTAATCCCAAATGTTCTGCCGATATTAATTGTTGTATCCACATTAGGTGTTGCAGGTTCTATTTTAGGAGAGTCTGCACTAAGTTACCTAGGACTTGGCGTTGTCCCGCCTACACCATCGTGGGGAAATATGATTAGTGCAGCAAACTCATTAATCGATTTCCAAAAGCGTCCGTGGTTATGGATACCACCTGGTTTTGCAATCTTTATAACAGTTGTATCAATTAATTTACTTGGCGATGCACTTCGTGATGCATTAGACCCAAAGATGAAGCGGTAGGTGAGAAAGCATGAGTAGAGCAGTAGTAGAGCTAAAGGATTTACAAACACACTTTCAGACGGAAGAAGGTACAGTAAAGGCCGTCAACCATGTTAGCTTTTCAGTTCGAGAAGGTGAAACAGTTTGTGTAGTAGGCGAATCAGGTTGCGGGAAAAGTGTAACGGCTTTATCTATTATGGGACTTATTGCTGAATCTGGTGGCATCGTTGGTGGTGATATTCTTTATGAAGGAAAAAGTCTTTTAGGAATGAAAGAGAAAGAACTTCGTAGTTTAAGAGGAAATGATATCGCGATGATTTTCCAGGAACCGATGACATCACTTAATCCGGTCTTTACTGTTGGAGAGCAAATTGTTGAGACGTTAAGAGAGCATGAACTACTTAGCAAAAACGAAGCATACAAAAAAGCAATTGAATTAATTCGTAAAGTTGGTATTGCTCGTGCTGATGAAATTGTCCATTCTTATCCGCACGAATTAAGCGGTGGCATGTTACAACGTATTATGATTGCTATTGCACTTAGTTGTAATCCAAAGTTATTAATTGCAGATGAACCGACAACAGCTCTGGACGTTACGATTCAAGCGCAAATATTAGATTTACTAAGGCAAGTAAAAGAGGAATTTAAAACATCGATTTTATTAATTACACATGATCTAGGTGTTGTAGCAGAAATGGCCGATTATGTTGTCGTTATGTATGGTGGAAAAGTTATTGAAGAGGCACCGGTACTAGAGATATTTCAAAATCCGAAACATCCATATACGCAAGGGTTGCTAAAATCAAAACCAGTAATGGGGAAACGAACAGATAAACTTTATTCTATTCCAGGGCAAGTTCCAAATTTAGTTGGCTTAGATGAGTTTTGCTACTTTAGTGGTCGCTGTGAACATTGCATGGAAATATGCAAAAATGAAGCGCCAAATCTTAATGTGCATGACGAGGATCATAAAGTAGCTTGTTGGTTATATGAGGAGCGTGCTGGGCAATGAGTGAACCATTATTAGAAGTGAAGAACTTAAAAACGTATTTTCCGATTAAGGGCGGCGTATTTAGTAGAACGATTGGACATGTGAAAGCGGTAGATGGGGTAAGCTTTACAATTGATAAAGGAGAAGTGTTTGGCCTTGTAGGAGAGTCTGGAAGTGGGAAAACGACGATAGGAAAAACAATTCTCCGTCTCGTTCAAAAAACAGAAGGCGAAGTGAAATTTAAAGGTCAAGATGTTCATGCTTTATCAAAAGAAGAGCTGAGAAAGCATCGTCCTAATATGCAGCTCGTCTTTCAAGATCCATTTAGCTCATTAAATCCAAGAATGAGAATTGGAGAAGCGCTTGGTGAGCCAATGTTGGCTCACGGACTAGCGACGAAAGAAAATGTCCGTGCAAAGGTGATAGAAGTATTGGAGTTATGTGGTTTAGCGCCGTATCATATTGACCGGTACCCTCATGAGTTTTCCGGTGGGCAACGTCAACGTATCGTTATTGCAAGGGTGATGGTATTAGATCCAGAATTTATTGTAGCTGATGAGCCTGTTGCGGCATTAGATGTATCTATTCAAGCGCAAATCATTAATTTGTTTAGTGAATTACAGGAGAAAAAGGGATTATCCTATTTATTCATTTCACATGATTTAAGTGTTGTGGAGCACTTATGTACGAAAATTGGAATTATGTATTTAGGAACTATTGTGGAAACAGCACCACGTGATGAGTTATTTGCGAATCCGCTTCATCCATATACAAAAGCATTGTTATCAGCAGTGCCAATACCGGATCCAACGGTTAAGCGAGAACGGATTATTCTAGAAGGGGATATTCCAAGTCCTGCAAATCCACCATCAGGTTGCCGTTTTCATACACGTTGCCCCTTTGCTACAGATATTTGTAAAAAGAATGTACCAGAATTTCGTAATGTGGGTGAAGATCATTTTGTTGCTTGTCATCATGTGTAAAAGAAAAGGACTCTTTCAAAATATGAAAGAGTCCTTTTTTTACCCCGCCTCTGATTAAAGTTGAACTTTATTTACTAGATGAAGTTTGTTTTAATACAAATTGCTCAATTGCATGAGCAACACCGTTTTCATTATTTGTTAATGTAACAACGTCACATAATTTTTTTACGTCTTCTTCAGCATTTCCCATTGCAACTGATAAGCCAGCTACTTGTAACATTGGCACATCATTAAAGTTATCGCCGATTGCAACAGTATCTTCAATTGGTATATTGAAATAAGCTGCCATTTCTTGCAAACCATTGCCTTTATGGCCATGCTTATCCATAATTTCTACATTAGTAGGAGCTGATGCCGTAACTGAAATGTCCGTATCTTCTTGTAAAGTTTGTAATAGCTGTGAACGATGAGCAGCATTAAATGTTAAAATGAAGAATTTAGATATTTCTAATTCTGGATTATTTACGACATCTTCGATTTTTTGGAAATCAGTAATTAAGTTTGATTTCTTTTGTTTTTCTGTAATTCTTTCAAGTTCCTCAAGTGTAACATCTAGTGTATGTTTATTTTCTTCGAATGCCTGCATAACTTGATCTTGCCATGTATAAGGAGAGTAAACCCCTTTATTTGTGTACAACTTATATGGAAAACCTTCAGATTCTAGTAATTTTGCAAGCTTGTATACTTTATCATTTTGTAAACAACGCGAGTTAATTACTTTTCCGTCCACATAAACAATTGCCCCATTGCTTGCTCCAACTGGAAGAGATAGTTTATATTCTTCCAATAATTTCAAAGCATCCTCTTTCGCGCGGCCAGAACAAATCATTACAATATGACCAGCCTCTTTTGCGGTTTGGATAGCTTGTAAGTTCTCTTTGGAGATTTCAAGATTAGATGATAGTAGTGTACCATCCATATCTAGTGCGATTAATTTCAAAATGACCACCTCTTTGTTTCCATTATACATAGTTATATAGAGGAAACATATAAACTTATCTTGGAAAGATAGTATTTTATCCCGCATTAATTTCTAGTAAAAGTGCGATTGGTGAGGGGAATAATTAGTAGGGAATGGAACTCTCGTTGATTAAAGTTTCACTTTGGTTTTTAACAAAATAGAGACGAATAATATTATATTTCGCTTTATGACCTTAATGTTACACTAGTGTTACAAATGTGATTGTAGTAGAAAACGCATTAAAACAAGGTTTTTGAGTATTTATTTAAAAAAACGTAAAAAAAGTGTAATAAAATTTACGTAATTATATTGCAACGTAATAATAGTTATGTTACATTAGTGTTACAAACGTTACGTAATTAATTTCAATGTAACGTTAACATGAAAACTATGAACTAATCATTTCTTAGTAATTACATATAGATAACTTATAAAAAAGGAGAATGAATGATATGAACAACGAGCAAGTATTAAACGTAACAAAAGGTGACTTCTTAGGATCAGCAAGCGGAGCAGTAGTATTAACAGCATTAATCGTATTTCTATCAAGCGTATTAGTATAATAGAAGTTTTGTAACAAAAGATAAATGAAAGGAGAATGAAAGATATGAAAGAGCAAGTATTACAAGTAACAAAAGGTGACTTCGTAGGATCAGCAAGTGGAGCGGTAGTATTAACAGCATTAATCGTATTTCTATCAAGCGTATTAGTATAATAGAAGTTTTGTAACAAAAGATAAATGAAAGGAGAATGAAAGATATGAAAGAGCAAGTATTACAAGTAACAAAAGGTGACTTCGTAGGATCAGCAAGTGGAGCGGTAGTATTAACAGCATTAATCGTATTTCTATCAAGCGTATTAGTATAATAGAAGTTTTGTAACAAAAGATAAATGAAAGGAGAATGAAAGATATGAAAGAGCAAGTATTACAAGTAACAAAAGGTGACTTCGTAGGATCAGCAAGTGGAGCGGTAGTATTAACAGCATTAATCGTATTTCTATCAAGTGTATTAGTATAATAGAAATTTTGTAACAAAAGATAAATGAAGGGAGAATGAAAGATATGAAAGAGCAAGTATTACAAGTAACAAAAGGTGATTTCTTAGGATCAGCAAGCGGAGCAGTAGTATTAACAGCATTAATCGTATTTCTATCAAGCGTATTAGTATAATAGAAGTTTTGTAACAAAAGATAAATGAAGGGAGAATGAAAGATATGAAAGAGCAAGTATTACAAGTAACAAAAGGTGATTTCTTAGGATCAGCAAGCGGAGCAGTAGTATTAACAGCATTAATCGTATTTCTATCAAGCGTATTAGTATAATAAAAGTTTTAAATTGTACAAAATGAAAGGAGAATGAGGAATATGAACAGTGAACAAGTGTTACAAGTAACAAAAACAGATTTATTAGGATCATTAGGCGGAGCGGTAATATTAACATCATTTATTCTATTCCTTGCAAATATATTAGTATGAAAAATATAAATACAATCATTCAAAAAAAATAAAGACTCTAACGTATTAGTAAGTAGTTAATATGTTGGAGTCTTTTTTGTTTTCCTCTCATATATACCTTCAAGTATTAATATTTTCCCCTTACTTTAAAGAGAAAAAAGTCGAATTTTATATGTAAGAAAAAAAGAGGAATTTGACAGAAAAGATAGAAAATTTTAAAGGTCGGAAATTGTTAGCTTGCTAACTAATTTCTATTAATTGATGTTGGAAGCGTTTTCGGTTGGTTTTAAGTATGGACTATTTAATCTATTTACAGGGGGATGAAGATATTATGAAACAAAAATCTATGGATACGCTAGCTGCACAAATGGAGGACTTTTTTCCGGTACGTGATGTAGATCATTTGGAATTTTACGTAGGGAATGCAAAGCAATCAAGTTATTATCTTGCGAGAGCGTTTGGATTCAAAATTGTTGCTTATTCTGGATTAGAAACAGGAAACCGTGAAAAGGTATCTTATGTTCTTGTGCAAAAAAATATGCGTTTTGTTGTGTCTGGAGCTTTAAGTAGCGATAGCCGTATTGCAGAGTTTGTAAAGACTCATGGTGATGGAGTGAAAGATGTAGCTTTACTTGTTGATGACGTTGATAAAGCATACTCTGAAGCTGTAAAACGTGGCGCTGTTGCGATTGCTCCTCCTGAAGAGTTAACAGATGAGGACGGTACCTTGAAGAAAGCGGTTATTGGTACGTATGGTGATACAATTCATACGCTTGTAGAGCGTAAAAATTATAAAGGAACATTCATGCCAGGATTTCAAAAGGTAGAGTTCAATATTCCATTTGAAGAATCCGGTTTAATTGCTGTAGACCATGTCGTTGGTAACGTTGAGAAAATGGAAGAATGGGTTAGTTATTATGAGAACGTCATGGGATTTAAACAAATGATTCACTTTGATGATGACGATATTAGCACAGAGTATTCGGCATTAATGTCAAAAGTTATGACGAATGGAAGCCGTATTAAGTTTCCAATTAATGAACCAGCAGACGGAAAAAGAAAGTCACAAATTCAAGAATATCTAGAGTTCTATAACGGAGCGGGTGTACAGCATCTTGCTTTATTAACAAGTGACATTGTAAAAACAATTGAAGTGCTTCGTGCGAATGGCGTGGAGTTTTTAGATACGCCAGATACGTATTACGATGAGTTAACTGCACGTGTTGGGAAAATTGATGAAGAAATTGATAGATTAAAAGAATTGAAGATTCTAGTAGACCGTGACGAAGAAGGTTATTTATTACAAATCTTTACGAAACCAATTGTAGATCGTCCAACTCTATTTATTGAAATCATCCAACGTAAAGGTTCTCGTGGATTTGGCGAAGGGAACTTTAAAGCTTTATTCGAATCAATTGAAAGAGAACAAGAGCGTCGCGGAAATTTATAAAATTTGTATCCACCAGCAAGAGTTCCTTTGTTGGTGGAAATTTCATTTTCATAGGGAGGAATCACGATGAAATTTGTTACATTTCGTCTCCCATCGAAAGAAATGCGAGCTGGATGGCTTGAAGGTGACAAAGTAATCGATATGAATCTTGCGAGTGATGGACAATTACCTTCTTCTATGTTCGCCTTTTTAGAGAAAGCAGATGAGTATGTAGAAGTATTGCGTAATATTAAGAATCCTGAAAAGGGTATATATTCCTTAGAGGAAGTTCAATTAGCAGCGGCAATTCCTAATCCGAGTAGCATTCGAGATTTTTATGCATTTGAGCAGCATGTAAAAACAGCTCGCGGGAGAAGAGGGCTAGATGTTGTACCTGAATGGTATGATATCCCGGTTTTTTATTTTACGAACCACCGTGCTGTTATTGGTCCAGATGATTTTGTTATTGGTCCGAAGAAGTCTAAAAAGCTTGATTATGAGTTAGAGATTGCTTGCGTAATTGGGAAAGAGGGACGAAACATTTCTCGTGAACAAGCAGAGGAATATATTTTTGGTTACTGCATTATGAACGACTGGAGTGCAAGGGATTTACAAGCAACAGAAATGAAAGTGGGACTCGGTCCAGCGAAAGGAAAAGATTTTGCAACTTCATTAGGAGCGTATCTCGTTACGAAAGAGGAATTAGACGTTTATCGTAACGGTGATAGTTATGATTTAGAGATGACTGCTCATGTAAATGGAAAGATATTATCAAAGGGAAACTTCCAAGATATTTACTATACATTTGCTGAAATGATTGAACGTGCTTCGGAAGACGTTACGTTATATCCAGGAGATGTGATTGGTTCTGGGACAGTAGGAACAGGATGTATTTTAGAACTTGGTACAGAAGAGTGGCTACAAGATGGAGATGTTGTAGAGCTGTCGATTACTGGTTTAGGTACGTTACGTAATACGGTCAAAAAAGACATGAAAGCAGGTGATGGGCATGTTTTATCGTCACATGGGGGAGCTACCTCATAAACGACATGTACAATTTCGTAAAAAAGATGGATCGCTTTATCGTGAGCAGGTAATGGGGACAAAAGGTTTCTCTGGTACCCAGTCTATTTTGTATCATCATTATATGCCAACAGAAGTAGGGCACGCGGCATTATCGCATTCTTGTCAGTTACAGTATGAAGAGGATGCCCTTCTTGCTCATCGCCACTTCCGTACGAAAGAAAATAAAAAAACTGGTGATGCAGTAAGCGGAAGAAACTTTATGCTTGGGAATGAGGATTTATTAATTGGAGTAGTGAGTCCAACAGAAAAAATGGATTATTTTTACCGTAATGGTGATGGCGATGAAATGTTATTTGTTCATTATGGAACAGGAAAAATTGAAACGATGTTTGGAACGATTCACTATAGAAAAGGTGATTATGTAACAATTCCAATTGGAACGATTTATCGTGTTATTCCAGATGAGGGAGAGACTAAGTTTCTTGTTGTAGAGGCAAATAGCCAAATTACAACACCAAGTCGCTATCGCAATGAATATGGGCAATTGTTAGAACATAGTCCGTTTTGTGAAAGAGATATGCGTGGACCGGAGAAATTGGAGACATATGATGAAAAAGGTGAGTTTGTCGTAATGACAAAGTCGAGAGGTTATATGCACAAGCATGTGTTAGGGCACCATCCGTTAGATGTTGTTGGGTGGGATGGGTATTTATATCCGTGGGTCTTTAATGTGGAGGATTTTGAACCAATTACAGGTCGTATTCATCAGCCACCACCAGTACATCAAACATTCGAAGGGCATAATTTCGTCATTTGCTCTTTCGTACCGCGTTTATACGATTATCATCCAGAATCTATTCCGGCACCATATTATCATAGTAATGTGAATAGTGATGAGGTACTGTACTATGTAGAAGGTAATTTTATGAGCCGAAAAGGTGTAGAAGAAGGTTCTATTACGCTTCATCCAAGCGGGATCCCGCATGGGCCACATCCAGGGAAAACAGAAGCGAGTATAGGGAAGAAAGAGACACTTGAACTGGCTGTTATGATAGATACATTCCGTCCGCTTCGTATTGTAAAACAAGCACATGAGACGGAAGATGAAAAATATATGTATAGCTGGATTGAAGAGGGTTCATATACTGTGAAATAAGTAAAAAGAGGCATGCTCACTACGGGAGCATGCCTCTTTTATGGAATCGACATGTATAATAATACCAAAAAAAGTTATGAAAATATATATAGATATGATTGTCTGAATCTTTTTATCGAAAGGATGATAAGAGTATAGTATGTATCTCGATAGTTTTCTGTTTATTTCGACAAAAGTATTGACTAAAAAACATGCCGTGGGTAAAATGAAAAAAGTAAATTAAATTTTCAGAAAACTAAAATCATGGAGGAGCACAGTATGAAGCAAATTTTTCAAAAGAAGCCGATTTCAACGTTACTGCAAGAAAGTAAACAAAAGACATTATCGAGAACGTTAGGGGCACTTGATTTAACAATGCTTGGAATCGGAGCAATTGTTGGAACTGGTATTTTTGTTCTTACTGGCGTTGTAGCAGCGAAACATTCTGGACCAGCTATTATATTATCATTTGCTATAGCTGCATTAGCTTGTGCCTTTGCTGCATTTTGTTACGCTGAATTTGCTTCTTCAGTTCCTGTCTCAGGGAGTGTTTACACGTACACGTATGCGACGATGGGAGAAGTATTTGCATTCTTAATTGGATGGGATTTAATGCTCGAGTATTTATTAGCCACATCTGCTGTAGCTAATGGATGGTCAGCGTATTTTCAATCGTTATTAAAGGGATTTGGGATTCATATTCCGACCATTCTCTCCTCGGCCCCTGGTACTGGAAAGGGTGGAATAATTGATTTACCTGCAGTTCTAATTATTCTAGTTATGACAGTTCTTTTATCTAGAGGTGTTCGTGAAAGTGCACGTGTAAATAATATAATGGTATTTATTAAACTAGCAGTTGTTCTCATTTTTATCTTCGCCGGATTTAATTATGTAAAACCTGAAAATTGGACACCTTTTATGCCATTTGGGTTAGATGGTGTAATGGCTGGAGCAGCTACAGTTTTCTTCGCATTCATTGGATTTGATGCTGTATCAACAGCCGCAGAAGAAGTGAAGCGCCCGCAACGCGATTTGCCGATTGGAATTATTGCATCGTTACTAGTTTGTACGGTTCTTTACATTGTTGTTTCACTTATTTTGACAGGGATTGTTCCATACGGTCAGTTGAATATATCAGATCCAGTTGCTTTCGCACTTCAATTTATTGGACAAGATAGTTTGGCGGGAGTGATATCAGTAGGAGCAATTACAGGAATTACAACTGTAATGCTAGTTATGATGTATGGGCAAGTTCGTGTTTCATATGCAATGAGCAGAGATGGATTGTTACCGAAGCGTCTTGCTAAAGTTCATCCGAAATTTAAAACACCATTTTTAAATACATGGACAACAGGTATTATTGCAGCACTTATTTCAGGATTAATAGATTTAAATGTTTTAGCACATCTTGTAAATATGGGAACTTTGTCAGCATTTGCACTTGTAGCTGTTGCTGTCATTGTGATGAGACGAACTCATCCTGATTTACCAAGGGCGTTTAAGGCGCCGCTCGTACCATTTTTACCAGCATTAACAGTTATCTTTTGCTTATATTTGATGCTTCAATTATCAGCGACAGCTTGGATTAGTTTTGGTGTTTGGATGGTTATCGGTATAGTAGTTTATTTCGCCTATAGTAGAAAGCGTAGTGTTTTAAATAATAGTAAAAAAGAAGAAGATGTAGCAAATTTATAAATGGAAAAATCCATTCTAATTCTGTTAGGATGGATTTTTATTTTGAAAATTTACATTTTTCTGAATGTATTATAAGATAATTGTTGGCGAACTAAAGGGGTGAAAATGTGAAAAATACATGGCGTGAGCTAAGAGAGATGGATCGTAACGTATGGATTCGATTTATCGGTGAGACTTTGAACGGAATTGCGATGATGATGTTAATGCCTTTTTTTGCACTATATTTAAAAGATAAGGTAGATTCTTTATTACAAGTTGGGATTATTATGGCGCTTTCTCCAATTGCTGCAAGCTTTGGCTCGCTTATAGGCGGAAGAATAGCTGATATATATGGAAGAAAGCCAATTATGATATTTTCAATGGCGAGTAATGCGTTATTAATGCTCGGTTTTTTATTTATCGAAGGATTTATTCCATACGCTATTTTATCTATTTTTTTAGGGTTAAGTAATTCTTTATTTCATCCAGCAGCATCAGCGATGGTTGCAGATGTGACGGCGCCAGAAAAAAGAACAGAAGCATATGGTTTATTGCGAATGGGACACAATATTGGTGCTGCAATTGGACCGATAATGGGAGCATCAGTAGTTGTTTTATCAAAGAACCTCGTGTTTATTATTGCTTCATCCGCTATGTTGTTTTATGCGCTACTAGTGTTAGTACTTATTAAAGAAACAATGCCAAAAATTACGGATATGACGGAAAAAAATAAAGAGAAGGAATCCGGAGCAGTTTGGAAAATTTTAATGAGAGATAAGGCGTTAATGATTTATTTGTTAGCGGGGATCATTATTTCTATGGGGTTTTCTCAAACAGAAGGCATGTTACCGCTTCACTTTGATAACGAAATGAAGGATATTTTTGGAGTCAACAATCCATACCCATATTTAATGGCATTAAATGGTCTATTAGTTGTTTTATTTCAATTTCAAATTTCAAAATGGGCGACAGATAAACCTGTTGGAAAGACGATGCTATACGGTGCGTGTTTGTTCGGAATTGGTTTGTTTTTTATAGGATGGTTACCGAAGTGGTTTGGAGAATATGATACAAATGCTACAATTATTTTAATGACGTTAATGTTTGTTTATGCCATATATACGTTAGGCGAGATGATTATGTCGCCTGTACAGATGACGTTTGTAGCGAATTTGGCCCCTGAGCATTTGAGAGGAACCTATATGGGGGCGGCGAGTTTGCAGTGGATTACAGGAAGTGCATTCGGTCCACTTCTTGGTGGTTTTCTATTGGATCGTTTGCTTGGTCACTACTTATTTACAATTTTAAGTGTAGGGTGTGTAGTTGCAGGCTTTGTATATGTTTCTTTAGATCGTCTTGTTGAGCAGAGGCAAAAAGATACGCCTACAAAACAGTCTTCTTAATAAAATGAAACTTTAATCAATGTTTTTTCACCCTCCACAAATGGTAGGGTAATATAGATGACATACACACAAAGTGGATTTCTACATATTTTAGGTACATAACTAGATTAGATAGCAATTTTGCTTTAAAGTTTAATTTTGTTTAGGTGTGTAGAAATTAAAGAGAAAAAGTGTAGAAAACCAATAATTGGTGTCTTTTAATTATTTGTGGAAGTTACATTTTATTTCAAATAGGAACTACCTATTTTTATAAAAAGTGCTAAAATAGAAAAATGAAAACAATTGGTTAGGGTGATTTCAGTGACAAAAATTAAATTAGGTTTATTATACGGTGGAAAATCAGCTGAGCATCAAGTTTCGTTACAAACGGCTCTTGCTGCTATTAAAGCATTAAATCAAGATAAATTCGAGATTCATCCAATTTATATTACAGAACAAGGCCAATGGATGCGTGGAGAGCGTATTGAAGGCGAAGTAACAAATGTTGAGGCATTACAAATGAGTGGGGAAGAGAATACAATCTCTCCTGTATCATTAAGTACAGAAATTATCCCAACTGCAACTTCTAAACAAGAAGATGCAATTGATGTTATTTTCCCATTATTACATGGACCGAATGGTGAAGATGGAACAGTACAAGGGTTATTAGAATTACTAAACATTCCATATGTAGGTAACGGTGTATTAGCATCATCTGCTGGTATGGATAAAGTTGTTATGAAAAATATCTTTGCAGAAGCTGGATTGAAACAAGCGAAATATGCATCTTTCATTCGTAGCGCATGGGAAAAAGATCGTGAAACAGCGTATGAAAAAGTAGAAGAAGTATTAGGATATCCTTGCTTCGTAAAACCAGCAAATCTTGGTTCAAGTGTTGGTATTAATAAGTGTAATGATCGTGAAGAGCTTGAGAATGCATTCGAAGAGGCATTCCAATTTGACCGTAAAATTATTGTGGAAGAAAATATTGTAGGTCGTGAAGTAGAAGTTGGTGTATTAGGTAATGATGAGCCGAAATGTTCAGTTGTAGGTGAAATTGTACCGAAAAAAGATTTTTATGATTACAAATCGAAATACATCGATGGTGATACAGCGTTAATTATTCCAGCTGAAATGACAGAGGAAGAGTCTAATGTAATTAAACGAGATGCAATTATCGCATTCCAATCATTAGATGGTTCGGGCTTAACACGAGCTGATTTCTTCTTAACGAAAGATGGAGAAGTATATATTAACGAAGTAAACACAATGCCAGGATTCACGCCGTTTAGTATGTTCCCTCTATTATGGCAACATACAGGGTTACCGTATCCGGAATTAATTGAAGAGCTAATTCGCTTAGCGATTGAGCGTCACGAAGAAAAACAAAAAATTAAATATACAATCTAACAAAAAAGGAGGAAGCACTATTCGAAGGAATAGTGCTTCCTCTATGTAAGGAGTGTTTTCATGATAAATCGAACGTTAAAACAAGTAGAGCAGATGATAAATGGTACTGGATTAGCAGAGCGGTATGAGGGAATTACTATACAAGGAGTGTCTATTGATACGAGGAAAATTGAAAATGGAAATTTATATGTTCCAATTCAAGGTGAACGTTTCGATGGACATGCTTTTGTAGACAAAGCTGTTGAAAATGGGGCGATTGCTACATTATGGATGAAAGATGTAGAAAACCCACCTGAAAATCTTCCGGTTATTTTTGTAGAAGATACACTAGCAGCATTGCAAATGTTAGCGAAAAACTATCGTGATCAATTGGATGTAAAAGTTATTGGTGTAACGGGTAGTAATGGTAAAACATCTACGAAAGATATTGTAACAAGTATTCTTGCGACTAAATTTAAAGTTCAAAAAACAGAAGGTAATTTCAACAACCACATCGGTTTACCTCTTACTATTTTAAATTTAGAGGAAAATACAGAAGTAGCTGTATTAGAAATGGGCATGTCAAGCCGAGGAGAAATTGAATTTCTATCTAAGTTAGCTCGCCCTAATGCAGCTATTATCACGAACATTGGTGAGGCGCACTTAATGGATTTAGGCTCTCGTGAGGCGATTGCTGAAGCGAAGTTAGAAATTGTTACAGGTTTACAAAAGGGTGGCGTGTTCGTATATAATGGAGATGAGCCGCTATTAACGAATCGTGTTCCAGAAATGAATTTAGCAGCTGAAACAGTTACATTTGGTGATGCGAGAGCAAATGATTACTATCCAACTACTGTAACATTGCAGGCTACTGGGACACACTTTAAGATGAACAGGGATGAAACTTCGTCATTCTATTTGCCAGTACTAGGAAAGCATAATGTATATAATACGCTTGCTTCAATGGCAATTGCAAAACATTTTGGTGTAACGTGGGAAGAAATGAAACAAGGTTTAGTAACACTTCAAATGACAGGTATGCGTATGGAAATTGTAAAAACAGATAGTGGTTTAACAATTATCAATGATGCTTATAATGCTAGTCCAACAGCTATGGAAGCTGCGTTCCACCTAATGAATGGTTTAGATGGATTTGCTAAAAAAATTGTTGTGCTTGGTGATATGTTAGAACTTGGAAATCAAGAAGTGCAATTTCATTATGAAGTAGGTAAATTAATTGATCCAGCAAAAATTTCATATGTATTCACATATGGTAAATTAGGGGCTCAAATTGCTGAAGGTGCAAAAATTAATTTCCCTAAAGACCGTGTAAAAGCGTATGATAGTAAAGAAGAGTTAATAAAAGAGTTGCAAGCAGTAGTCGGTACGAAAGATGTTGTATTAGTAAAAGCATCTCGCGGCATGAAATTAGAAGAAGTAATTACGATGTTGAAATAATTGGTGTATATAAATAGGGATGATAGCCACGAAAATAGTGGAAACTTATAATAAGCGCTTACAGTAAACGATAAAAAAATAAAAGTAAAGAAAAAAGCTCTGAATATGAAATAAGGTAACAGTTGGGGTTTGCTTTTTACACCTACAAAACTTATAATTGATAAAGTGTAATAACGTTTAGAAGTATTTTCGTGAAGAATATACGCCCGGTTATATACGTAAGTATTCAGGAAAATGGCTTTTCCGCAAGTTCGGAAAACGCCTTTTTTTAAATGATAAGTATAGGATAGAAAAGGAGAAGTAACATTGACAACATTTCGAGAACTAGGATTAAGTGAGTCTTTACTACAATCTGTTGAAAGTATGGGCTTTGAAGAGGCTACGCCGATTCAAGCTGAAACAATTCCACATGCATTGCAAGGTAAGGATATTATTGGGCAAGCGCAAACAGGTACAGGGAAAACAGCAGCATTCGGATTACCACTATTAGATAAAGTGGATACAAATAAAGAAGCAGTTCAAGGTATTGTTATCGCGCCAACGCGTGAATTAGCAATTCAAGTTGGAGAAGAGCTATACAAAATTGGTAAACATAAACGTGTTCGTATTCTACCAATTTATGGTGGTCAAGATATTAACCGCCAAATTCGTGCTCTAAAAAAACACCCACACATTATTGTAGGTACGCCGGGTCGTATTTTAGATCATATCAACCGTAAAACACTTCGCTTACAAAACGTAGAGACTGTTGTTCTTGACGAAGCGGATGAAATGTTAAACATGGGCTTCATTGAAGATATTGAAGCGATTTTAACAGATGTGCCAGAAACACATCAAACATTATTATTCTCAGCGACAATGCCAGATCCAATCCGTCGTATTGCTGAGCGTTTCATGACTGAGCCTCAACACATTAAAGTAAAAGCAAAAGAAGTAACAATGCCAAACATTCAGCAGTTCTATTTAGAAGTGCAAGAAAAGAAAAAGTTTGACGTGTTAACACGCTTACTAGATATTCAATCTCCAGAGCTTGCAATCATATTCGGTCGTACAAAGCGTCGTGTTGATGAATTATCAGAAGCATTAAACTTACGTGGTTATGCAGCAGAAGGTATTCACGGTGACTTAACACAAGCGAAGCGTATGTCTGTATTACGTAAATTTAAAGAAGGTACTATTGAAGTTCTTGTTGCAACAGACGTTGCTGCACGTGGTCTTGATATTTCAGGCGTAACACACGTATACAACTTCGATATCCCACAAGATCCAGAATCATACGTTCACCGTATCGGTCGTACTGGCCGTGCCGGTAAAAAAGGTATTGCAATGTTATTTGTAACACCACGTGAATCAGGACAATTAAAAAATATCGAGCGTACAACAAAACGTAAAGTTGATCGTATGGACGCACCGACACTTGACGAGGCGTTAGAAGGTCAACAACGTTTAATCGCTGAAAAACTTCAAAGCACAATTGAAAATGATAACTTATCATACTACAAGCGTATTGCAGAAGAAATGTTAGAAGAGAATGATTCTGTAACAGTAGTAGCTGCTGCTTTAAAAATGATGACAAAAGAGCCGGATACAACTCCGATCGCTTTAACATCAGAACCACCAGTTGTTTCAAGAGGTGGCGGTGGCGGTTCTAAAAAACGCGGTGGTAACGGAAGTGGATACCGTGATGGTAACCGTAATCGTAGTCGTGATGGACGCGGCGGTGGCGATGGTCGTAACCGTGATCGCAATCGTGATGGACGTGGAAGCGGAAGTGGCGATGGTCGTAACCGTGATCGTAATCGTGATGGCGGTAGCCGTGATGCTGGTAGCCGTGATGGCAACCGTGGTCGTAAAGGTGAAGGTCGCCCTGGATCTTCAAATGGACGCGGCGAAAGAAAACATCATAGCCGTCCACAAGCTTAATAAAAAAGAGAATGCCCTTTGCTGGCATTCTCTTTTTTTATTTCTGTAATTGTGCATACTACATAGTAACTCGTATAGAAATGAGGTGCTATATGCTTGTAAGACTTGGGTATGTTGCGATGAGTGTACATTTGAAGAATGCTTCTCCATCTCAAACGATGACGTATGCACAGTTTCAGCGGATTGATGATCGAGAGGCTGCGATTCGTAAACTTGAAAGAATCGCTAATTCGAATTTGGAAAATTGCTTACGGTTATTAAAACATAATAAAGGGCATGATGTATCTTTCTTTCGACTTAGTTCCAAGCTTATTCCTTTAGCGAATCATGAGGAGTTGTTAGATTGGAACTATATTCGTCCGTTAAAAGAAAATCTGAAAGAATTAGGTGAATATGCAATTCGTATGAATATGCGAATTGACTTCCATCCAGATCACTTTGTTGTACTAAATTCACCTGAGGAGAGTATTCTCAAACAATCTGTAAAGACATTGCAGATGCACAAAAAATTGTTAAAGGGTATGGGAATTGAACATAAGCAACGATGTGTATTACATGTGGGAGGAGGTTATAAAGATAAGGAGCTTGCATTAGAACGCTTTATAGAAAATTGGTCAACTGTTCCAAGAGGTATTCAAGAGATGATTATATTAGAAAATGATGACACGACCTTTTCTTTAGAAGAAACATTGTATTTAGGTGAGAAATTAGACATTCCAGTCGTGTTTGATTTGCACCATCATATGATGAATAATGACCAGGAAGATTGGCATGAAGATTGGGCGCGTGTTGTACATACGTGGGAATCGTCTTTGTTACCGGTTAAAATGCACATCTCCAGTCCTAGAGATGGAAAAAACCCGAGAGCACATGCAGATTTTATTGATGTAGATACTTTCTTATCTTTTTTGAAAAAGATAAAGGGGAGTGTTCCGCGAATTGATTGTATGATTGAGGCGAAGAAAAAGGACGAGTCTTTATTTCAACTAATGAGAGAGTTAAGTAAACAAACAGATGTGGAAATTATCGATGGTGCGAGCTTCTATATTAAATAAGCTCTGCGCCATCGTTTTTTTTTGTTAAAAAAGGGGTGCACATGCCGCCGATGATCAGTCCTGTTAAATGGCTTATAGGATTGGCAGAGGGATTAAAGAAAGTAAATAGTAGTAATATAAGTATCATTATTGAAAAAATAGCGATGTCTCTTGGTTTTGAAGAACGATATCGACTATACAATAAAAATAATTGGGCGCCTAGTAATCCGAAAATACCACCAGATGCTCCGGCGTGAATATATTCAAGAGGCATAATAATATAAGAAGAAATATTCCCGAGAATGCCAGAAAGGAAAAAAATAATGATGAAAGAAAAGTGTCCTAGTTGTTTTTCGATGGAAGAACCAAATACGAATAAACAAATACTATTAGAAAGGAAATGTTGTAAGTCTACGTGTACAAGTAAGGAAGTTATGACACGCCACCATTCTCCTTTAGCGATATATTCATTGTAGGCTGCCAGGTGAAAGAGGGAAAAGTCGCTCAATATAATCATGACTAATTGTATAAGAAGTAAAGAAATGATAATCGGTTGTAAGGAAATGCGAGTGGATGGTATTAGCATGTTTTTAGTATCACTCCTTTTGCATCAGAAAGATTCTCTGTTATTCTTACAATATGAATGAAGAAAGCTAAATAGAAGAAGGGGATTTTGAAATGATTGTAGGGATTGGAATCGATATTATTGAGTTAAATCGAATTGAAAAAATGCTAGATGGAAAGCTTAAATTTATGGAACGTATTTTAACTGAAAGAGAACGTGGTGTTGCTGAGGGGCTGAAAGGAAGTCGTCTTACAGAATTCGTAGCTGGAAGATTTGCAGCAAAAGAGGCGTATTCTAAAGCGGTAGGGACCGGTATCGGGAAAGAAGTGAGTTTTTTAGATATTGAAGTAAGGAATGATGATAGAGGTAAGCCGATTATCATTACAAATACAGAGCATATTGTTCATTTATCAATTAGTCATAGTAAAGAATTTGCCGTTGCTCAAGTTGTTTTGGAAAGCTCGTCACGCTAGTCTGCATATTTTATATCTTTGTCTCATATATTTGAGGTAGCGATAAGGAAGGCATATCTTCCATTCATTTATAGGGGCAAAGGGGCTGAAGTGATGAAAAGGCGTCTGTTTTTAGTTCTTGTCGGTTTATTGACCGTTTTTGTGTTGGCGGGTTGTATGGAAAAGAAACAGGAAGATGTTGTGAGAGATTTAGAAACGAAAGTTAAAAGTATGAAGAGTTATCAAGCTGAAGCGAAATTATCTATTAAAACAGGAAATGAACCTCAAGAGTACAATGTAGAAATTTGGCATAAAGAACCTTCGTATTATCGTGTGAATTTGCAGAATGCGAAAAAGGATCAGAGTCAAATTATTTTAAGGAATGATGAAGGTGTATTTGTATTAACACCGGCACTTAATAAGAGTTTCCGTTTTCAAAGTGATTGGCCGCAAAATAGTAGCCAGGCTTATTTATATGAATCACTTGTAAGAGATATTTTGCAAGATAAGAAAAATCTCTCTTTCGAGAAAACAGATAAGTATTATGTGTTTAAAACAAAAACAAATTATCAACATCAAAATATGTTGCCGAAACAAGAAATTAAGCTGAATAAAAGTGATTTAACACCAGTTTCTGTGAAACTGATGGATAATGATCAAAATGTCCTTGTAAAAGTAGATTTCACTAAAGTAAAGTTTGATGCAAAGTTTGATAAAGGTGCATTTGATACGAAACAAAATATGTCTAGAGCACAAGTGGATGTTCAGACGGCAGCGAAAGAAGACAAACCGTTTGCTATTTTGTATCCACGTGATACACCGCAAGGTATGACTTTGAAAGAGGAAGAAGAGTTGAAGACAGACAGTGGCAAGCGTGCAATACTCACATACACTGGAAGTAAGAAATCCTTTACTTTAATACAAGAAAAGTCAAAAGTTGCAGAGGCCTCATCGGCGGTAAGTGTAAGTGGAGAGCCGGTTGATCTTGGTTTCACGATTGGTGCATTGACGAAAGACTCTGTAACGTGGTCACATAACGGAGTAGAATATATGCTCGTGTCTAAAGGTTTAGAGACGAATGAGTTGTTGATGGTTGCTCGTTCGGTTACAGCGAAGCAGGTGAAGTAAACTTCTTAGACGTGGTGATATATGTGCACCACGTCTTTTCTTAGTTTGAAGGTGGATTTCATAAAAGAAGCATATAAAAGAATAAGCTTCGCATATCGTGTATAAGGAAGTGTATTTATGGAAGAAGCACCGTTTTACCGTGACACGTGGGTGGAAGTGGATTTAGATGCGATCTATAACAATGTTACACATATTAAAGAGTACATTCCAAGTGATGTAGAGATTTTTGCTGTAGTTAAAGCGAATGCATATGGGCACGATTATGTACCGGTGGCTAAAACTGCATTAGAAGCAGGAGCAACAAGATTAGCAGTTGCTTTTTTAGATGAAGCTTTAGTGCTTCGGAGGGCTGGTATTACTGCACCGATTTTAGTATTAGGTCCTTCCCCGCCCCGTGATGTAAATGTAGCTGCTGAAAATGATGTAGCATTAACTGTTTTTCAAAAAGAATGGGTGGAAGAAGCGATAAAGCTCTGGGATGGTTCATCAATAATGAAATTCCATATTAATTTTGATAGTGGTATGGGGAGAATCGGAATACGTGAACGAAAAGAATTAAAAGGGTTCTTAAAGAGTTTAGAAGGTGCGCCATTTTTAGAGTTAGAAGGAGTATATACGCATTTTGCAACAGCGGATGAGGTTGAGACTTCTTACTTTGATAAGCAATATAATACATTTTTGCAGCAGTTACGTTGGTTGAAAGAATTTGGAGTGAATCCTAAATTTGTCCATACAGCCAATAGTGCCGCAACGTTAAGGTTTCAAGGGATTACATTTAATGCGGTGCGAATTGGTATTGCGATGTATGGATTATCCCCATCTGTAGAAATACGTCCTTTTTTACCATTTAAATTGGAACCGGCGTTGTCACTTCACACGAAAGTTGCTCATATTAAGCAAGTGATTAAAGGAGATGGGATTAGTTATAATGTCACATACCGAACGAGAACTGAAGAATGGATTGCGACAGTTGCAATTGGATATGGAGATGGCTGGCTTAGAAGATTGCAAGGGTTTAAGGTACTTGTAAACGGTGAAAGAGTACCGATTGTAGGGCGAGTGACAATGGATCAATTCATGATACATCTTCCTTGTGAAGTGCCACTTGGTACGAAAGTTACACTCATTGGGAGACAAGGTGATGAGTATATTAGTGCTACCGAGGTTGCTGAATATTCCGGGACTATTAATTATGAAATTATTGCAACGATAAGCTTCCGTGTACCGAGAATATTTATACGACACGGTAAAGTTGTAGAAGTAATCAATTATTTGAACGATATATAGAAGAAGGTAATATTACTCAGTATCTCGTCATTTGGAGGAGTTTCACTAATAAAGAATAGGCTCTTTTTCGCTGGGGAGCTTCTTTTTATACTTGTTATTAATATAAGTTGCAATGAAATATTACTGAAGGATTGCTTTATTTCTTGTTTGAAAGAGATAAAAAGTAAAAGAAGATGAATGTTTTATTTATGAATTGGAAAACATAAGCAAGGAATAAGGAAGTCTTTGCAACAGGCTCCATACAATGGTATTATTACAATAGGTGTCATATATATATTTGGGTGTGTAGTTGACGGTGGAGGTGTATTTTTGTGTCCGAATCAAGTGTAACTACTGAAATCGTGGTTCGGTTGCCAAAGCAAATGGTAACGGAATTGGACGGAATTGGAAAACAAGAGAATAAGAATCGCCATGAACTAATTTGCCAGGCAACACAACTGTTATTGCGTCAACATAAGACGAAGAAACGCTACCAACATGAATCAATGCGACGTGGGTACATTGAAATGGGAAAAATTAATCTTGGTATTGCATCTGAAGCTTTCTTAGCAGAGTATGAAGCAGCTCATACAGTAGAACGCTTAGTTAGCGGGGGGTAATATTTTGATTGTAAAACGCGGCGACGTGTATTTTGCAGACCTTTCCCCAGTTGTTGGTTCTGAGCAAGGAGGCGTTCGTCCGGTTCTTGTCATTCAAAATGACATCGGAAATCGTTTTAGTCCGACTGTGATTGTAGCGGCTATTACTGCACAGATTCAAAAAGCGAAATTACCCACTCATGTGGAAATTGATGCGAAAAAGTACGGTTTTGAGAGGGATTCTGTTATTTTACTTGAGCAGATTCGAACAATCGATAAGCAACGCTTAACGGACAAAATCACTCATTTGGATGAAGTGATGATGAGTCGTGTAGATGAAGCGTTACAAATTAGTTTAGGACTAATAGATTTTTAAATCGGCAGTTTAAGTTGCTCTCTTTACAGGGCAACTTTTTTTTATTATAGAGGAGGTTACGGTTGGATATGGAAATGGTAGATAATCGACAAGGGTTAATGAAAATGTTAGTGAAAGAATTAGGCTTTACAGAAAAGCAAGTTCGTCATGTTATTCAATTAACAGAAGAAGGTAACACAGTTCCATTTATCGCTCGTTACCGAAAAGAATGGACAGGGTCTCTTGATGAGGTGCAAATTCGTGCAATCTTAGAAAGATGGCAATATATGATGCAACTAGAAGATAGGAAAGAAGAGGTTCTTCGTCTTATTGGTGAAAAGGGTAAACTAACCGAAGAGTTGCGTCGTCATATTGTTGCTGCAACAAAACTTCAAGAAGTAGAAGACTTATATCGTCCATATAAAGAAAAAAGAAGAACGAAAGCTACAATTGCTAAAGAAAAGGGATTAGAACCGTTAGCTGAGTGGCTATTATTATATAAAAAAGAAAATCCAGCAGAGAAGGCTATGGAATTTGTTAATGCAGAAAAGGAAGTGGCGTCTGCAGAAGATGCGTTGCAAGGTGCGCAAGATATTATTGCGGAACTTGTTTCGGATAATGCGGCATATCGTAGTTGGATTCGCAATACTACTTTCCGAAAAGGGATTATGTCTTCATCTGTAAAAGATAAAGAAAAAGATGAAAAGAATATATATGAAATGTATTATGGCTATGAAGAACCGTTGCAAAAAGTAGTGCCGCATCGTGTACTAGCTATGAATCGTGGTGAAAAGGAAGACGTATTAAGAATTTCTGTTATCACGCCAATTGAAGAAATTCTTCAGTTTTTACATAAAAAAATGATTCTTGATGAAGCTTCTAAAAGTGCGCATTATGTACAATTAGCGATGGAAGATGGATATAAGCGATTAATTCAACCTTCAATAGAAAGAGAAATTCGTAAAGAATTAATGGAAACGGCCGAAGAACAAGCGATTCATATTTTCTCTGAGAATTTACGTAATTTATTATTACAACCTCCGATGAAAGGGAAAGTTGTGTTAGCGGTAGATCCAGCATATAGAACCGGTTGTAAATTAGCTGTAGTAGATGATACAGGAAAAGTTCTTCACATAGATGTTATTTATCCGCATCCGCCTGCTCGTAAATATGAGGATGCAAAAACGAAAATCATTTCAATTATAGATAAATATGAAGTTGAAATGATAGCGATTGGAAATGGTACAGCTTCGAGGGAAACGGAAGAATTTATAGTAGATGTATTACAAAATGTAGAGCGAGATGTATTTTACATTATTGTAAATGAAGCGGGTGCTAGTGTGTACTCAGCATCTGATGTAGCTCGCGAGGAGTTTCCAAATTTACAGGTTGAAGAAAGAAGTGCTGTTTCAATTGGGAGACGTCTACAAGATCCACTTGCAGAACTTGTGAAAATTGACCCTAAATCTGTTGGGGTGGGACAATATCAACATGATGTATCTCAAAAGAGATTAAATGAATCATTAACATTTGTAGTAGAGACAGCAGTTAACCGAGTTGGTGTTAATGTAAATACAGCTTCAGTTGCATTGTTGCAATATGTTTCGGGATTATCAAAAACAGTTGCGAAAAACATTGTAGCTAAGCGTGAGGAAGATGGGAAATTCACGAAGCGTACTGAATTAAAGAAAATCCCACGTTTAGGTGCAAAAACATATGAACAATGTATCGGGTTTTTACGTATATTAGAAGGAGCGAATCCGTTAGATCGCACAGGGATTCATCCAGAACAATATAAAAATGTTGAATTGCTATTGAAGAGCTTAGGGTTATCAAAGAATGATGTGGGGAAACCAAACTTGCAAAAGAGTTTCGAAGGAGTAGATATTTCTAAATTATCTCAAGAGACGGAGATTGGTGAGCCGACATTAGTTGATATTATGGATGCTTTAATTAGCCCGGAGCGAGATATGAGGGATGAGTTGCCAAAGCCACTTTTGAAAAAGGGGATTTTAAAATTAGAAGATTTAAAGCGTGGTATGGAATTAGAGGGAACGATCCGCAATGTTGTTGATTTCGGTGCCTTTGTTGATATTGGTGTGAAGCAAGATGGTTTAGTACATATTTCTAAACTAAGCAAACAATTTGTAAAGCATCCATTAGATATTGTATCCGTGGGACAAATTGTAAAGGTATGGGTAGATGATATTGATACGAAAAAAGGTCGTGTTGCATTATCAATGTTACCGATTGAATAGTAAGAAAAGAGAGCAGATGAAACTGCTCTCTTTTTATGAACTGGAAAGTTTAATTGATTATGAGCTTTGATGTATTTTACTATAATAAAACCAGCATTCATTTAGTAACTTGATTTGATACCGGTTTTTCTCGAAATATGCACGTTGCATTTGTTTCTTTAGCCACGTGGGCATAGGAATCCCTCCTTGTTTAATCCTGCTCTCAAAAAAAGTAGCTCCTTTTAGTTAAAGTAACTTTGATGAGAGGTTGGTGAGTGGATTTCTAGCAATGCTGCATTTTTAGAAATCACGCTTCTTGAATGAGGATGGGTATATGTACTATTTACTATATGTATAAGAAGGGAGAAAAGTGTGGAAATATTTTTTAGTTTAGGAGGAATGAGAATGGATGAGCAAGAAATTCAGCGGTTAGTGGAAGAGGTATCGTTACAATGCTTTGGAATGCCGTTTTTACATAAAGCGATGTTTAATAGTAGGTTACGTACAACTGGTGGGCGCTATCTATTGAAGAATCATAATATAGAATTGAATTATCGATATTACGAAGTATATGGAAAAGAAGAGTTAGTCGGGATTGTTAAACATGAACTTTGTCATTATCACTTACATATCACAGGAAAAGGGTATAAGCATCGAGATAGAGATTTTCGGGAGTTATTAAAGAAAGTAGGTGCACCACGTTTTTGTAAACGAATGATTAGTGAGGAGGAAACGAGAGTTTCTATGTATGAATGTATGGGGTGTTCTTTTCAATATGTAAGAAGACGTCAAATAAATACACAAAGATATGTATGTGGAAAGTGTAAAGGACAACTAAAACTGGTAGTGAAAACATCTTGACAGTGAAAACGCAATCCAGTATATTATAAACATGTCACGTTTGCGCAAGATGTTGTGAAAAAACTTCTTGACTTACGATGAGAATTTTTATAAGATACAAATTGTCTTCATTATTCCGCAGTAGCTCAGTGGTAGAGCTATCGGCTGTTAACCGATCGGTCGTA